>CAZVTU010000015.1:0-12738 GCA_964630295.1 uncultured Candidatus Saccharibacteria bacterium | reverse complement strand
TAAATCATCAACATACAAAACATCTCTAACCTGTTTTCCGTCACCATAAATAGTTACTGGTTTGTCAAAAAGTAAAGCATTGCAAAACCAAGCTAGCCAGCCCTGTTCTTCAATGCCAAATTGATGTGGACCATAAATTCCTGATTGACGGAAAACAATGGTATTTAAACCAAAAATTCGAGCGTAGTCAATTGTGTATTGATCACCGCACCCCTTACTGCAACCATAAGGACCATGAAAATCTAGGGGGTAATTTTCTGAAATTCCTTCAATATTTTTATAAGTATATCTTTTCCGTTTCTTAACTACCGGGATATCTAACATTTCCCCATAAACTTTATTTGTTGAGGAATAGATCAAAGATGCTTTGAGGGTTGTTTTTCTCATTGCTTCCAAGACATTAAAAGTGCCCAAAGCATTTATTTCAAAATCTTCCCGAGGATTTTCCACTGAGGTTACCATTGTTACTTGAGCTGCCAAATGTAAAACTAAATCTGGTCGATATTTTTTAAATGTTTCAAACAATCTTTTATAGTTTCTAATGTCACCTTTAACAAAAACAAATTTACCTTTTTGTTTTTTTAACCAGGTTAAATTCTGTTTGGCGCCCGGTCGGGATAAATTATCAAAAGAAATAACTTTATATCCTTTTTTAAGATAATAGTCGGCGGCGTTAGTTCCGATGAAACCGCAGCCGCCAGTAATGAGTATTTTTTTTGGCATCTTATCTTTTATGGTTCCAGTTTTTGATTGCCAATTCCCACCTCTCAAAATTTCCGATATCCATCCATTTCCCTCGCCATTTATAGCCAAAAAGTTTTCCTTCCTTAGCTAATTGAGGAAAGAGATCAGTTTCAACCATAGCAAATTTAGCATTTTTGGGAAAATAGTAGCGAATTTCCGGATTCATTATATAAAGACCAGAATTAATATAAGAAGTGGGTGGTTTTTGGGGCTTTTCAATAAATTCAATAATTTTATCTTTATTCATCCGAGCCACACCATAAACTTGAGGATCTTTTACTTTGACTAACCCTACGGTAACCAAAGCTTTTTTTCGTTTATGCCAGTTAATCATTGCTTTGAGGTTAAGTTCTTTTAATTCGTCTCCATTAGAAACGACAATTGGTTCGGAAAACCATTTAGCGTTTATTTTTTTGGCAATAGGTGTAAAAGTGCCGGAAGGTTTAGGTTCAACCACTAATTCAATCTTTTTTCTGGGGAAATAAGTTGCTTTCCATTTATAAAAATCCTCCAGATGCGATTTTTGGATATTTATTTTAATGTCATCAACCCCGTTTTTTAAGTAAAGTTCAACCAAATAAGTAAGAATTGGAATTTTACCGACCGGCAAGAGGGGTTTAGGTATTTCATAAGTTAAAGGTCTTAATCTTGTTCCCTCACCGGCCGCCAAAATAAAACCTTTCATAGAATTTTACTAGATTTCAAATATATCATAAAAAATTTATCGAATCAATGCGTTATTCTTCTTTTAATTTCTTTTTTAATTCTTCAATAATTTTAACTGGAGTGGGGTCAATTTTATAAAGCAGGGATAGATGATAAGAAGTCCAGAAGCCCAAAATAATGGTAGAGAAAATTTTTTCCAGGATGGTTTTTCCTTTAATGTTAATAAATTCTACTTTTATTCCCTCTTTTTCAATAATATCTTTAGTGATTTCCATTTGTTTTAGGATACGGGGATGGTCCTGAGGATCTCTTAGGATAATGACTAATAGTTTATCATTGCTAATTTGCATCTCGTTAATTTTCCAGAAACCAACAGTTTCATTATGGTTTAATTCTGGAAAGTAGTTAGCGATGGCTAAAATTTTAGCTGTTTCATTCAAGCTGTTTTTCCAGATTAAACCAACTTCTCGAAATTGCTTTGACGCATAAATAATGGGAATTTTTTGAAAAATCTTTTTAGCTAATTTTTTTCCTTGGCTCTCCAATTTTTCTGATTTTAACGTTGCTCCAATTTTTAAAATTTCTTCAATGAGATTTTCAGTTAAAAGATTATGATTAGCCAGAATTTGAAGTAGGGCAGCAAACTGAACCCCCAAAGCTAAACGAGGAGGGATGAGAGGAGGAGGAATAATAGCTAGGGGAACCTTATATTTCCGACAAAGTTGAGCTAATTTTCCGCCAGTGGTGATAGCAATAACTGGCAGATTTCGATTTAGGGCCTCAGAAAAAGCAGACAAAGTTTCTTCAGTATTACCAGAGTAAGAAATACAAATAATTAAGCTGTCATTTTTTGCCTGCGGTGGCAAGCCATAAGATTTATGAATAAAAACATCTAAAGGTCTAAGAGTTACTAAAATATCACCAGGTAAAGCAGAGCCTCCCATTCCACAAATAATGATGTTTTCTGGAGGGGTTAGGAAAGTGTTAGATTCTAAAAAAACGTTCTTCGCAGCTTTAATGCCAATCTGAAATTGTCTGGGGAAATCCAAAATCATTTGACGCATATTAGCAAGATCATATTTTTGACTTTTGACTTTTGACTTTTGATTTTTCATTTCCATGTTCTTTTAGTTTTAATATACCAGTTTTCAACTCCTGAGAATCTTTTTGCGGGGTCAGTAATTACCTTTACATCTAATCCTTTAATTTCTTTTGAGACCAAATAAAGATAATCTGGCCGGTATAAGAATATTACAGGAGCGTCTTCAATTAAAATACTTTGAAATTCTTCTAAGGTTTCTTTTCTTTCTTTTTCATCTAAAGTTCGGCGAATTTTTTCTAATAGAATATCTGCCTTTTTATTTTCGTAGCCAGCTAAATTTAATCCCGGGTCTTTTACTTGAGAAGAGTGCCAGAACGGAAATAAATCAGGAATGCTAGTTAATACCTCACCAAACAAAAGCATTTCGTAATTTCTTGGTTTAATTATTTCTTCTTCGAGAGAAGAAATATCGAAAGTCTTTATTTCTAAATTAACCTCTAATGATTTCCATTGTTCTTTTATTAGGGAGGCAACTTCTTTGAGAGTGGGTTGGTCTACAGTAGTTAAAGTAAAAGAGAGGGGTAAGGTTTCTTTTACAGGGGCTGCACATAGTTCATTCAATTTTTTTCGAGTGCTTTTTAAAACTACGCCAGTTCCTGAAGTTAACCCGTAAGGTTTTAGTATTTCTGAAGCATATTTTTCTTGAAATCTAATGACAGCCATTTTTGTTTTATTTCCAAAATAACCAGTTATTTCTCCTTCAGGATACACCTCAGGATCTTTAGCTAAACATTTTTGTAATTCTTTAACTTCGTTTCCTCGAGAACCTAATCGAAGGTTGCTTTTAAATTGAAAACTTGGCGTCTTCTCAATGGTTTTTATTCTTTGACCCTTGTCTGTTGCAACAAATCCAGCTTCTTCTAAAAGCTTCTTTGCTTTTTCTAAATCGAAATTATAAACCTTAGTTGGTTTTTCAAATCCATAGATTTCTGGAAGAATTGGGGAATTAACGATTTTTCCCTGGCCGAATAAAACTTTTTCGATTATTTCTTTTTTGTTAGTTCCATAATTTAAGGCTTTCCGAACGTTTTCTTCAGATAATATTTTATTTTTCTGTTCATTAAAAAAAATAGAAAAATATCGTGGTAGGGAGAGAGAATATTCCCAGAAATTACTATTTTTTAAGTTTTGATAACTTTTAGGAGAGGGGAGAGAGAGGCCGTTTATTTCCCCAGAATTAAATGCAGAAATTAGTTCATTTTCATTATCGAAAAATTTAAAAATAATTTTAGAAATATAAGGCATTTTACCTGAATAGTTTGGGTTTCTAACTAACTCTAAAGATTTAATGGTGCCAGTTTCATCTTGAGTTATCTTCTTTAATTTATAAGGCCCGGAACCAATAGGTTTTAAATTATAAATCGATAAAGGAAAATTCTGATAAGAGATGCTTTCCCAGATATGTTGAGGTAAGATTTTTAGAGTACAATTTTCCAAGAAAACTGCTGAGGGGTTTTTTAGTTCAAAACGGACTACCCTTTCCGAAATTTTCTCTACCTTTACTCCTAACCAGCTCGCTCTAAAAGGGCTTTTTATTAAAGGGTTCTGAATTGTTTTTATTGTAAAGATTACATCATCTACTCCCAAAGGCTGAGAATCTTCCCAGAGAAGATTTTCTTTTAAAGTAAACTCATAAATCTTTCCTTTATCAAGCACTTTATAATCTTGAGCCAAATCTGGAACAATTTTCCCTTCCTCGTTATATTTCATTAAACCAGAATAAATTAATTCAGTTAGATCTCGATCAACATCAGAAGAAGCAGCATAGATGGGATTAATAAAACGAGGAGCACCAATTACTCCCTCAGTATAAGAACCACCTTCGGCTGGTACAATTTTAGTGTTCTTAAAATAAAAGTTAAGGGAAAGAAAAAAAGAACTAGCCAAGAATAGAGTTAAAAAAGACAAAAATATAATTTTTTCTTTATTGTTCAAAACTTTAAAAAATTGCCCCCATTGTGACTTGGAGGGCCAATGGTAACGCATAAAATTAGAGAATAAGATTGAGTAAAGCCAGGATGATGAACAAAGCGCCAGAAATTATGGTGCCAATGAAAATTTTCTGTTGGATTCCTCTTCTGGTTGCATAAAATCCACCTTCTTGACCAAAAGCAGACCCTAAAGCAGTTCCTCTTTGTTGTAAAAGAATTAAAACTATTAAGAGGATACTGACAACAATTTGAGCTAAGTATAAATATTGCTTCATAAATTTTACTCTTCTTCAACAATTATTTTTTTTCTTGGATTATATAATCCTAAAAACCAACTAACCACCAAAATAATAATTGTTGACCAAAAAAGAGGAACAATCCCTTGGATAGTTAACTCAGGGAAGAAGACATCAACTGTCCAAACTATTAACATATTGATTATTAGACTAAAAAGGCCGAAAGTTAAAATTCTTAAGGGAAAAGTAATAAATTTTAAAATTGGTTTCAGAAAAAAGTTAATTAACCCAAGAAAGATTCCAGCGAAAATTAAATATTTAATTTCACCGCTGAATTCTACCCCAGGAACAAATTTAATAGCTAACCAAAGACTCAGAATACCCCCAATAATCTGAAAAATTAATTTCGTCATTTTTTAATCTTAACAAAGTTTTATTCTTCAAGCAAGTCCTTTTTTCTTAATTTTCGATGATAGGAAATTGCAAAGCGATGTGCTTCATCACGAATCTGCAAAATTAAATTAAAAATTTCTCTCGGTAAACTCTTTAATAAAATCGGCTTCTTTTGGGCATTAATAAATAATTCATTTTTCTTTTTAGCAATCGCCGCCACCCTAATTTGTGCTATTTGTGCTAAGTTTAACTTAGCACAAAGCTTAGCACAAACTTCTTTGGCGGCATTTAATTGGGGTTTACCCCCGTCGATTAAAATTAACTCGGGATAAGGCCACTCAGTATGTTTTAACCTTCTCTCTAAGATTTCTTTAATCATAGCAACATCATTAGGTTTACCTTGAATTCTTATCTTGAAGCGGCGATAGAAATTTTTATTTGGTTTACCATTAATAAAAGTGACCGCAGATCCAGTAGCTTCTTTTCCTTGAATGTTGGAAATATCATAAGCTTCGATTCGTGAAATTTTTTGTTTAGTTTTTATTATTTTCTGTAAAATATTTTGAATATTATCCCAGTATTTATCTAGCTGGATTTCGGGAGTAAATAATTCAAAAATTTTTGCATGGGAGACTATTTTTTCTAAGGCGCTAATCTGATCTCTAATTTTAGCTGCTTCCTCAAAATTTTCTGAAATTGAAGTTTTTTTCATTTCTTTTTTTAAATCTTTCAAAACTTGTTTTTTCTTTCCTTGAAGAATTTTCATTAAATTTTTTGCATTCTTTTGCCCCTCTTTTTTTATTTGTAGATAAAAATTTGGGAGCTGATCAGAGGTTCGTCCTTTAACCGCTAAACAGGGAGCAAGACAGCGGTCAAGATGGTACCAAAGACAAGGTCTTTTAGGTAAAGTTTTACAGGACCTATAAGGAAAGACCTTTCTTAAAACTTTTAAAGTTTGTTTTAAAGCCTTTCCATCAACAAAAGGACCAATAAATTTCGTATTTCGTATTTTGTATTTGGTATTCCGTGTTTGATGAGTGATAAATACTCTTGGAAAATCTTCTTTGGTGACTCCTACAAAAAAATAATTTTTATCGTCTTTCCATATTACATTATATTTTGGTTGATATTTTTTGATTAAATTTGCTTCCAAAACTAAGGCTTCAATTTCCGAATTTGTCTTAATGTAACCGAGCTGTTTAACTAAATTAAGTAACACCTCATCTTTGAACGTTGGTTGTTGGAAATGATTTTTCACTCTTTCCCCGATGTTGGTGGCTTTTCCGATATACAAAATCTTTCCATTATTTTTGAAACAGTAAACTCCAGGAATTTTTGGTAACTGAGAGATTTTGTTGAGATTCAAGAATTTAAACCTCATACAGCTTAAATTACCATAATCTTGATGAGTTTTCAAAATTAAGATATAATATTAAACCATGACCGAAGGTTTTATTAGAATTCGTGGCGCTCGGGTTCATAATCTCAAAAATATTGATGTTGATATACCGAAAAATAAACTTGTGGTAATTACTGGAATTTCGGGCTCTGGGAAGTCATCTTTGGCTTTCGATACTTTGTATGCTGAAGGTCAAAGAAGATATGTTGAAAGTTTATCAGCTTATGCTCGACAATTTTTAGGGGTTATGGATAAACCCGATGTGGATAAAATTGAAGGAATTTCTCCAGCTATTTCTATTGACCAAAGGAGAGCAGCTCATAACCCAAGATCAACCGTTGGAACAATCACGGAGATATATGACTATCTCCGTCTTTTATTTGCGAGAATTGGTGTTCCTCATTGTCCTAAATGTGGAAAATTAATTTCTCGTCAGACAATTGACCAAATAACAGAACAAGTTTTGCGATTGCCCAAAAAATCAGAAATTACCATTTTGGGGCCAGTAATTCGCGGAAAAAAGGGGGAACATCGAGGAACACTCGAAGAGATCCAGAGGGGAGGATTTGTCAGAGTAAGGATTGATGGGATTGTTTACCGGATTGAGGAAGCTTTAGAGAAAAATTTAGACCGGAAGAAACAACACAATATTGAAGTAGTGGTGGATAGATTGATTTTAGATAAAGACCTCGATAAATCAAGATTGGTTGATTCATTAGAGACGGCTTTGAAGTTGGGAAAAGGAATAGTAATAATAAGTCAAAAGTCAAAACTCAAAAGTCAAAAATTTGAAGACCTCGTTTTCAGTGAAAATTTCGCCTGTGAGGAATGTGGGATTTCTTTGCCGGAATTGGAACCCCGACTTTTTTCTTTTAATTCACCTTACGGAGCCTGTCCTGCTTGTCAAGGTTTAGGAGAGAAATTGGAAGTTGATCCAAAATTAGTAATTCCTAATCCAAATTTAACTATTGCTGAGGGCGCAATTTTTCCTTGGGCTCATGCCTCCCATAAAATAGGTAGACAGGGGTATTTTTGGTGGCAACTTCAGGATTTAGCTGAAAAATATAATTTTTCTTTAAATACTCCAATAAAAGATCTTCCCAAGAAAACTGTTGATCTAATTTTATACGGTAACGGAGAATTTGAAGGGGTTATTCCGAATTTAGAACGAAGATATCACGAAACCGATTCAGAATACACACGTCAGGAAATTGAGCAATATATGGTAGAGAGAAAATGTGAAGCTTGTAAAGGGAAAAGGTTGAAACCGGAAGCTCTAGCGGTGACGGTAGCTGGACACTCCATTGATAAGGTAGTAGCAATGTCAATTAGTAGAGTTAAAGAATTTTTTGAAGATATCTTGAGTAAAAGTCAAAACTCAAAAATCAAAAGTCAAAATTACAACTCAAAGCTAAAAACAAAATTAAGTCAGACTGAGCTAAAAGTTGCCCCACCGATTATTAAAGAAATAATCAGTAGATTACAGTTTCTTATAGATGTTGGACTTGATTATCTAACTTTAGATAGAAAAGCTGATACTTTAGCTGGTGGGGAAGAACAGAGAATTAGATTAGCTACTCAAATCGGTTCAAAATTAACCGGAGTTTTGTATATTTTAGATGAACCTTCAATTGGTCTTCATCCAAGAGACCAAGGAAGATTAATTGAAACTTTGAAAAAATTGAGAGATTTGGGTAATACCGTAGTAGTAGTTGAACACGATCCTCAGACAATTTTAAATGCTGATTGGGTAATTGATGTTGGTCCCAAAGCGGGAAAACACGGCGGCCGCATCATCTTTGAGGGGGCTCCAAAAAAGTTGCTGAAATCCAATACTTTGACCGGTCAATATTTAGCTGGGAGAAAGAAAGTCGAGTTAAGCTCAAAAGTCAAAAGTCAAAAGTCAAAACTACAAGTTAAAAGTCAAAATTATCTCATAATAAAGGGAGCTAAAGAGCATAATTTAAAAAATATCAATGTAAAAATTCCTTTGGGAAAATTTGTTTGTATTACCGGAGTTTCCGGCTCCGGGAAAAGCAGTTTAATGAATGATATTTTAGCTAAAGCCCTAATGAAAAAATTTTATAGAACAAAAGAAGAACCCGGAGAATATAAAGAAATTTTGGGTACAGAATTTTTAAACAAAATAGTTTTAGTGGATCAATCACCAATTGGTAGAACGCCGAGGTCAAATCCAGCAACCTATACTGGTGCTTTTTCTTATATTAGAGATTTATTTGCTAAAACCAAAGAAGCCAGGATTCGAGGATATCAACCGGGGCGATTTAGTTTTAATGTTAAAGGCGGGAGATGTGAAGCTTGTGAAGGTCAGGGAGTAAAGAAAATTGAAATGTATTTTTTGCCCGATGTTTATGTTCAATGTTCAGAATGTAAAGGGAAAAGATTTAATAAGGAAACCTTATCTATTGAGTATAAGGGTAAAAATATTTCCCAGGTGTTAGAAATGACGGTGGAAGAGGCTTTAGAATTTTTTAAAGCGATTCCTGGTCTTTATGAAAAATTAAAAACCTTAAATGAAGTTGGTTTAGGTTACATTCAATTAGGACAGCCGGCTCCCTCTCTTTCTGGGGGAGAGGCTCAGCGAGTAAAATTAGCTACCGAATTATCCCGCAAGGCAACAAATAAGAGCTTATATATCTTAGACGAACCAACCACTGGCCTTCATCCAGATGATATCAAAAAATTAATTTTTGTTTTAAAAAGTTTAGTTGATAAAGGAAATACCGTTTTAATCATCGAACATAATTTAGATGTAATTAAAAACGCTGATTGGATAATTGATTTAGGTCCCGAGGGGGGAGAAGAAGGTGGATATATTGTGGCTCAGGGTTCCCCCTTTGATATTATGAAAAATAAGAAAAGTTACACTGGAAAATATTTAAAAATATATTAAGATAATTTAAAGTTCACGGACAACTAAATACGGAAGAAGGTGAGTAATCTTGAAAAGAAAAGCAAAAAAGAGACTAAGTAAGAAAACCCGAGTCAGTATTAAAAGAACATTATGGATATTAGGGGTTCCCACTTCAGCTAAAGGATGGCGAGGCCTTGAGGCTGAACAGAAAGTTTTTCAAAGTCTGGCATATCATCAAAGAAAAAAGACGGAGTTTCCCGGAGGAAGAATAATAAAAGAGTTTACTTCCACGGTTCATTTCAGTCAGGATGATCGAGAGGGAAAAGACATTATTGTGAAGTTTGAGGTAAAATTCCAGCCAGACAGCGAAATTCTTCCAATTCAAGTGAAGAATTGGTGGACTCGGGAAGTTGAGGAAAAATTTAGAGAACAAGGCATCTGTTTGGTTGCGGTCTGGCCCGAAGAAGATAAAAATAAAGCCAGAGAAAGAACCCTGAGAGCGATTTCTAAATGGTTCTTAAATAAGGAGAGAAGTAGTTCATAAAGAAGGGTGTCAAAGAGATTATTTTTGATACCCTTTCTTTTTGACCTCTTGACAAAATTTTCTTACTTGGTTATATTTTAGAATTAGCAGTCAAAGGTCGAGTTTGCTAAACTTTCTTAAGAAGAAAAAAATATGAAAATTCGTCCACTTGCAGATCATATTCTAATTGAACCAATTAAAGAAGAAGAGAAAACCAAAACCGGAATTTTACTTCCAGATACTGCTGAAAAAGAGAGGCCAGAACAGGGAAAAGTCATTGCTGTCGGTCCTGGTAGAAAAGATAAAACTGGAAAATTTATTCCCCTGGAAGTGAAACCGGGAGACAAAGTTTTATTTACTAAATACGGTCCAAATGAAATCAAGGTCGAAGATAAAGAATATTTAATTGCTAAAGAAGAAGACATCTTAGCTATTTTAGAATAACCACTATGGCAAAACAAATTTCCTACCAAGAAACTGCTCGAAAAAAATTAAAAATTGGCGCCGACAAATTAGCAGATGCGGTAAAGGTTACTTTGGGGCCCAAGGGAAGAAATGTAGTTTTGGATAAAGGTTTTGGGGCGCCAACTATTACTAATGATGGAGTGACCATTGCCAAAGAAATTGAATTAGAAGATAAAATCGAAAATTTAGGAGCAGAAATTGTAAAGGAAGTAGCAGAAAAAACTAATGATGTGGCTGGCGATGGAACCACGACTGCTGTTGTTTTAGCCCAATCAATAATTTCTGAGGGTCTGAAGAATGTAGCAGCTGGAGCTAATCCTCTTGCCTTACGAAGAGGAATTGAAAAAGGAGTAGAAAAAATCACTGACGGTTTAAAAAAGATTTCAAAAAAAGTCACAACTAAAGAGGAAATGGCTCAAGTAGCGACCATTTCCGCCGAAGACAAAGAAATTGGTAATTTAATTGCTGAAGTAATGCAAGAAGTGGGGAAAGACGGAGTGATTACCGTAGAAGAGTCGAAAACCTTTGGCATCCAAAAAGAGATTGTTAAAGGACTTCAATTTGATCGAGGTTATATTTCTCCTTATATGATTACTGATACCGAAAGAATGGAAGCTGTTTTTGAAGATCCTTACATATTAGTTACTGATCGAAAAATTTCCTCTCTTCAAGAAATTCTGCCGGTTTTAGAGACAATAGCTAAAACTGGTAAAAAAGAATTAGTAATTATTGCCGATGAGGTTGAGGGTGATGCTTTAGCTACGTTAGTTGTGAATAAGTTAAGAGGAATCTTTAATACTTTGGCGGTTAAAGCTCCGGGATTTGGTGACAGGAGAAAGGAGATGCTTCAAGATATAGCTGTAGTCACTGGAGCAGAAGTAATTTCTGAAGAATTAGGGTTAAAGTTGGAAAATGTTGAATTAAAACAATTAGGTTCAGCGAGAAGAGTTGTTTCTACCAAAGAGAATACAACAATTGTAGAAGGGAAAGGTGAGAAAGAAAAAATTGACGCCAGAATTAAACAAATTAAGAAAGAATTAGAAGCTACGGAGTCGGAGTTCGACAAAGAAAAACTCCAGGAAAGATTAGCAAAATTAGTCGGTGGAGTAGCAGTAATTAAAGTGGGAGCAGCTACCGAAGTTGAACAAAAAGCAAAGCAGCACAAAACCGAAGATGCTCTTTCAGCTACTAAAGCTGCTGTAGAAGAAGGAATTGTTCCTGGTGGAGGAGTAGCTTTGTTAAGAGCAACTTCTGCTCTAGATGAATTGAAATTAGAAGGGGATGAATTAACTGGCTTGAATATTTTAAGAAGAGCTTTGGAATCTCCAATTCGTCAAATCTCCCAAAATGCCGGTATTGACGGAGCTGTTGTTGTTCAAAAGGTGAAAGAGGGGAAAGAGAGTTTTGGTTTTAACGCTCAGACAATGGAATACCAAGATTTAATGCAGTCAGGAATTGTTGACCCAACCAAAGTAGTAAGAAGCGCTCTCCAAAACGCAGCTTCTGCAGCTTCAATGTTTTTAACTACTGAGGCTGTGGTTAGTGAAATTCCTGAAGAAAAGAAAGAGAAAGGCGGTCTCTCTTCGATGGGAGAAGAGTATTAATAAATTAATTACTTAACTTAATTAAACAATACAAAACCCTTGTTTAACGCAGGGGTTTTGTTGTATAATCAAGCTATGAACAGCAGGCAAAAAACTTGGTTTTTACTCTTAGGATTTTTTATCTTTGTAATTGGGATTGGGTACTTTTTCAGTTATCTCTTTGGCAGTTCTCAAATTTTGTATTTCGCTGTAATTTTTAGTGTTTTAATGAGTTTTATTAGTTATTGGTATTCTGACAAAATCGTCTTAAAAATGGCTAAAGCTAAACCGATTTCTCGAGAGAATTATCCAGAAATTTATGAAATTGTTAAAAATCTTTCTCTAAAAGCCAAATTACCTCTACCTAAAATTTATTTAATTGAAGAAGCTCAACCCAACGCTTTTGCTACTGGTCGAAATGAAAAAAAAGCGGTGGTGGCAATTACTCGGGGGTTAGTGGAAAAGTTAAATCGAGAAGAAATTGAAGGGGTGATTGGTCATGAATTATCCCACATTCGAAACAAAGATATATTACTTCAAACAATGATTGTTGTTTTAGTTGGTTTTGTGGCTATTTTATCCAGAATGTTTTTATGGTCTTCATTTTTTGGAGGGAGGAGAAATCAAAACAGTAGTGGAATTTTAGCAATTTTAGGATTGGTCGCCGCTATTTTAGCTCCCATTGCGGCAACGTTAATTCAGTTAGCCGTTTCCCGAAAGCGAGAATTCTTAGCTGATGCTTCTTCAGCTTTTTTAACTAAAAATCCTGAAGGATTAGCTTCGGCCTTAGAAAAAATTTCAGCTGACAAAACCCCAATGAA
>CAZVTU010000014.1:0-13399 GCA_964630295.1 uncultured Candidatus Saccharibacteria bacterium | reverse complement strand
CATTTACCCAAAAAAGTTTCTGGTATAAAGCTTAATCTCATATTATTTTATTCTATCAAAAAATCGCCCTCTTGGCGATTTTTTTGTTTGCTCCGGCGGTAGGATCGAAGAGTTTACCCGAAGGCAAGCGGAATCTGCCCCAAGGGCTCACGGGAAGATAGGTTCTCAACACACCACCCGGAGCAAACCTAAAAGCCCCCATAAAGGGGCTTCAGTTTGCTCCGGCGGTAGGATTCGAACCTACAACCTAGTGCTTAACAGGCACCCGCGCTACCATTGCGCCACGCCGGAATGTGCACTTACGTGCAACTATAAACTTTACACTTTAAACTTTAAACTAATTTTTTGAATTTTTCAAGAATTTACGAAAGCCGGCCAATTGAGCAGTAAGATTTTTAGTTTTATCAATAAACTTTTTATGTAAACCTTCATCAATATAATTATCATCTAAACAAATATCAAAACAGGCGATTACTTCATTTAATGAAGTATCTGCTTGATTAAGAAAATGAGCAAGATCTTTATCTGATTTCCTATAAGCGCCTTCAGCTAGATTAAGAATGGTTGAATTTAAAGCTCGCTTTAATTGTAAAACTATTTCAAACTTTTCTTCTTTAGGAATCTTAGGTAAAACTTCTTTTATTACCTCTTGTCTAAATTTTCTTAAATCTTTATAAATTTTCCAATCTCGAAACTTAAGACCCATTGTTTAAAGTTCATAGTTTAAGGTTTATGGTTAATTTAATATCCTTTCAACTTTTTTAAGGAACGATGTTCTCTAATTCTCTCTAAAGCCTTAGCTTCAATTTGACGAATTCGCTCACGAGTAACTCCGAACTCCCTCCCTACTTCTTCTAAGGTGTGAGTTACTCCGTCTTCTAAACCAAATCTCATTGCCAAAATTTTTTGTTCCCGCGGAGTTAAATCGACTAAAATTTCTTTTAATCTTTCTCTAAGCAAAGTTCGGGCTGCCTCTAAAGAAGGAGGGGCAGCTTTCTCATCTTCAATAAATTCAGCTAAAATTGAATCTTCCTCATCCTCGCCTACTGGAGTCTCTAAAGAAACAGTTTCTTGAGAAATTTTTTGAATATGATGAACTTTATCTACTTCCACTCCCATTTCAGCTGCAATTTCTTCCGGTAATGGTTCTCGACCTAAATCTTGTAATAATCTTCTTCTTACTTGGGTGTATTTAGAAATGGTTTCTACCATATGAACAGGAATTCGAATAGTTCTGGCCTGGTCAGCTAAAGCTCGAGTAATAGCTTGACGAATCCACCAAGTGGCGTAGGTTGAGAATTTATAACCTCTTCGCCAATCAAATTTTTCTACTGCTCTTCTTAATCCAATGTTCCCCTCTTGAATTAAATCTAGGAGAGTTAAATTGGGGGATCTACCCACATATTTCTTAGCAATTGAAACTACTAATCTAAGATTAGCTCTCATTAATTTATTTTTTGCCTCCTCATCTCCTTTTTCAATTCTTTTGGCTAACTCTTTTTCTTGAGCAGCAGTCACAAAAGGAACCCTCCCAATTTCTTTTAAATACATTTGAACTGGATCTATCCTCACCTCAGCTTCCCCTGTTAATCTCTTTGGTTTTTCTTCCACTGAAAGTAATTCTTTAGCTTCTTTAACTTCGATTCCTACTTTCTCTAAATCATCATAAAGTTTCTCGAGACCATCGAGATCCCTTTCTACCTCTGGAAAAAAATAAAGAATTTCAGAATAAGTAACAAATCCTCGCTTTCTCCCCCTTTCTACTAATTCTTCAAATTTCTCTGAAGTAAAAACTTTTTTGGGTCTCCCAAGTGGTAAACCTCTTTTTTTTCTTTTCTTTTTAACTTTCTTTTGTTTTCGTTGAGTTTTTAATCTTTTTTTTGCTTTCGATTTTTTCTTTGGAAGAATTTTCTTTCTTTTTTTCTTTATCTTTTTAACTTTTTTTTGTTTTTTTTGTTTTTTCCTCATAAATTTGTCAGTTGACTAGCTATATCTCTAAACTTTTGGGTTAGGTCATTAATTTTTTTAACATCTTTTTCCTCTTCGGCTTTTTTTAAATCTTTGGAAATTTGATCCAATTTATTTTTAATTTCTAAAGATTGAATTTCTTTAAGACAGTATTCAATTTCTGGAATTATCTCTTTTTCTTCGATTTCTTCTAATTCTGATTTTAGAGCTAATTGATTAAATAAATTAACCATCTCTTGATCAAGTTTTTTAGTATCTAAACAGCCATTTTCCTTTAAATTAACTAAAATCTCCTTAATTTTTTCGGAAAATAGCGAAAACTTATCTTTAAGCTTACTTAAATTCTCTGGGGTTTTAATAAGTAAAGTAACCAATCTTTCCTCTAATAATTCTTTTCGAGATTTTGGTGGCAGATTCTCTCTTTCTTCTGGCTCTATCCCATAAATTTCAGAGTAACCGTTTAATTTAACTTTTTTCAATTCTTCCTCAATATCTTCTTCTTTTACTTCTAATCTTTTAGACAATTCTCCTACCCAGTGAGATTGAACTATTCTATTAGGAATTCTCTTTATAACTGGTAATAAAATTTTAGCAATTTCTTTTTTTTCCTCAGGGGTTTTTTTATCAAATTTAGAAAAAGTACTTTCAAAATAAAAATCTAAAATTGACTTGGCTTCTTTTAAATATTTTTCAAAATCTTGAGGATTTTTCTGAATAACATCTGCCGGATCCAATCCTTCCGGCAGAGTGATAACTTTAACATTGAATCCTTGGAGTTGAGCTAAATCAATTCCTCTTTTAGTGGCTGATTCTCCAGCTACATCCATATCGAATGCTGTAAATAAATTATCAGAATACCTTTTTAAGATTTTTAATTGATAAGGGGTTAAAGCAGTGCCTGAAGTCGCTACTACATTTTCAAATCCGGCTTGGGAAACCATTATCGCATCGGTATTTCCTTCAACTAAAATACAGAAATCTTTTTTTCTAATTTCTACCTTAGCTTTGTCCAAACCATATAAGATTCGGCTTTTATCGTAAAGTAAAGTTTGAGGAGTATTAACATACTTTGCCACTTCAGCTTTGTCCTTTTCTTTAAATATCCTGCCGGTAAATCCCACTACTTGAGAATTTAAATCAAAAATAGGAAAAATAATTCTTCCTCGAAATCGATCATAAAAGGATCCTTTTTCTGAAGTTAATCCCAAACCTGCTTTTTCGATTTCTTCTTTTCGATAACCCTGAGAGTTTAAAAAATCAGACAATCCTTGCCAAACATCGGGAGCATAACCAATTCTCCATTTTTTTAAACTCTCCTCGTTAATCCCTCTCTCTAAAAGATACTTTTTTGCTTCCTTACCAGCTTTACTTTCTTTTAATTGTTTTTCAAAAAATTTGGTTGTTAATTCGCAGATTTCATAAAGCCGTTGTCTCTCAGTTTGCCATTTTTTATATTCAGTGGTCTGTTTTTTTAATTCTACTCCAGCTTTTTGGGCTAAAATTCGTAAAGCATCACCAAATTCCACTCCTTCAATTTCTTTAACAAAACCAAAAATATCGCCACCTTTTCCGCAATTCCCAACCACAAAATTTGGTGTCATATAAGAATGGTCTTTAGCCACCGTCAAATTATAAACATCTCCTTCAAAATTCCTCTTTTTAATCTCTTTAATTGGAAGAAGCCAATACAAAGTTTTTTCTTTGGGACTCTGATAAAATTGCGAGAAATTTAAAATATAATCTTCTTGCCAACTTACTATAAAATTTTTTTTATGATGAACTTTCTTTTTATCCACCCTCTCCGAATTCATCCAAAAGCGCGGAGCAATATTTAATCTTAATAAGATATCTCTTAATTGCTCGGCTAAGATTAAAGAGGTGGTTCCGATATCTTTGTAATATCTCTCTTTTTTACATTTCGCAACTTTGCCACTATATCCATCGCCTTTATAAACAGCATCTAATAATATTCTTTGTTTTTTGGGAGGTAAATACTGTAATTCAAAAGGAATATGCTTATGTTCTGCATGTAAACCACATAGGTTTTCGAAAATATTTGATAATTTTGAATTACAGGCCGAAACTTCAATACCAGTTTTTTTTCCTCTTCTTTTATGAATCGCTGCTTTTATTCCAAAAATTTCTTTTATCAATCCTTGGATCTCTTTTGCAAAATTCAACTCGTTTGGTCCTAAACTAAATCTAATATAAGCTCGGTGATTACTTCCTTCAGCGATATAATAACCAATTAATTTTAAGAATCTTTCATCAACTTTTATATGAACTGGAATCTCACCAATATCAGGACCATAACTACTAATCCTCCGATTATAATAATTATCTAAATTAATAAATTCTACATCTTTAATCTCTTGGTTAATTGGGTAAAGCAAATAATCATCCTTTGAAAGCTCTCTTGCCGGTAATTTTTCAATTTTATAATTTAAGAAAAACTTTGCAGAACAACTTTTTTTACAATTCTGCTGGCAGATTCTTGTTTTTCGAGTCTTATATTTACAATGTTTTGTTTTTATTACATATACTTCGTGGTCGCTGGTCAAAGAAATAACCTCATTTGATTTTCTAACTTTTATATCAATAATTTTGCCTTTATAAGGCCTCCAGAGACTCCTAATCACCGGCATAAATCTTCCTTTATGAGTTAAGACCTTCTCTCCAACCTGAATATCTTCTATTTTATGAAAACCTTTTTCCGTTTTTATTAAGGAGCCCGGCACAAAACAGCCAAAACAATGCCAGATTTGGCGGCTTGGTGAGACAAAAAAAGAAGGTTTTTTCTCTGAATGAAAAGGGCAAAGAGCTCGAAAATTAGCCCCAGCTTTTTGAAGCTTAATATAACTCCCAATAACCTCAACGATATCTAATCTGTTTTTGATTTCATCAATGGGGTTTAGCATTTATCTTGGATTTATTTTTCCCATTTTCCTCGAGGCCAAATCGACATTTGAGGAAAAGGAATTTCAATTCCTTCCTTATCGAAAGCAATTTTTAATCTTCGTCTAAACTCTTTAAGAGTATCCCATTGTTTTAAGGGTTTAGTTTCTCCTAATACCTTAATTTCGATTCCTGAATCACCAAATTTATCCGGTCCCGGTCCTAAAACCTGAATAGGTTTTATAATGTAATCTTTCCAAGGGGAAACTTCAGCCATTTCTTTCCCTACCTTATTTATTAAAGCCATTACCTTATCTAAATCTTCTTTATAAGCCACCGAAATATTCATATGAGCCCGAGAATAACCTTTGGTTAAGTTAGCGGCCATTTTAAAGGAACCATTGGGGATGTGATAAACTTTACCATCTAAATCTCTAAGAATCGTTTTTCTCAAAGTTATTTCCTCTACTCCCCCGCAGGTGTCATCTAAACAAACCACATCTCCTACTCGATATTGATTTTCCAAGATTATAAAAAGACCAGCTAAGAAATCTTTTATCATCCATTGAGCACCAAATCCTAAAGCTACTCCTAAAATACCTGCTCCAGCTAAAATCGGTCCGACATTTATCCCCAGTTCCGGTAAAATCATCATTATAGCTACCAACCAAATGATAATCTTCAGAGCGCCAGTAAAAATTCCAATTAAAGTTTTTTGTCTTTTTTCTGTTGCCTCTTTAGTACCGTCTTTAATTCCTTTTCTAATAGCTCTTTCGATAATCTTTTTCACTATCCGATTAATTAAAACTGCAGCAATTAGAATTAAAATTATTTTAATTCCGCTGGATAATAACCAGGGTAATAAATTTTGAAAGATATTTTGAATATTCATAATTTTTAAAAGATTAATAATTAATTATTGGCGGTGGGGGTGGGATTCGAACCCACGATACGGTTTCCCGTATACGTGCTCTCCAGGCACGCCGATTCAACCACTCTCGCACCCCACCTTTTTCTAAGTTATATTAAAAAAAATTCAGATTTTTAGCAATATAAAAGCTACTAAATAAAAAAACAACGGACACTAAAGATTTCTTTAACGAGTAATTGAAATTATCTCCCCTAATTCGGCGCCAGGAGCAGAGACGGTAATTCGTTTTGTAGTGAAATCTTGAGAAATTTGGTATCCCGTATCATAAAAACTGCAACTTGAATAATTCCCAGTCGATGGGTCAAAAGGAAGAGCAGCTAAATAGGTGGGAACCAAACAAGTACAAATGTCGTATTCATCGGTAGCTGGGTTTCCGTCATCAGTCTTCATATCAGTGGGAGTATTTGGTAAAGATCCCGCTCCACAAGTAAAAGTTCCATTATTGTCCACAATGTTTTGATAGACAGCGTCTAAGATACTGCTAATATGAGCCCAGCGTTGGCTATTTCTTGCTTGAGCAAATTGGCGAAAGGGATTAATAGCCACAATTACCGTCCCCATTAAGATAGCGAGAATACCAATCACTATCAATAGTTCAATTAAAGTAAAACTATTTTTGCTCTCCATTGATTATTATTAATTATAAATAATTGGTGAACCTCGACCCTTTAGAGAGGAAGTTTATTCCGCTGGTTTCTGCTTTTTTATCTAATCCCCGAAGGGCGGTTCCAATTGCTGTAGAATAGAGAATGGGATTAATCTCCAATGCTTTCTTAAAATACTCTTTCCTTTTAAGAATATCTATATTTATTCTACCCCAGGGGTCACCAATTGCAACTGGTCTTTGGAGATTATCAGCCAAATACTCTGAAAGATGGGGAAGGGCCGCTGAGCCGCCAGCTAGAATAATTTTTTCAATATTTTGGCCTGTTTTTTTCTTAAAATATCTTTCAATTTTATTTATATCTTCAATTATTAGCTGAACTTCTTTTTGGAGGATTAGAAATATTCTTCCGTTTTGAAACTTCGGATCAAGGCCGATCTTTTTTTTAAGTTCTTCGGCGTTTTGAGAATTAATGTTTAATTTTTTAGAAAGTGCTTGGGTAAATCTATTTCCGGCAATGGGATTTGAAAGGCTTAATCTTAACTTTTTTTGGTCGAACACATTTAGATTAGTAGTTCTAGCACCGATGTCCGCGATTAAAACTAACTTTTCCTCATCCGGAATAAGAGCTCGTCCTAAACTTAATGATTCAATTTCTAATACAACGGGTCGAAGATTACAATTCCTAAATACTTCTAAATAATCATTAACAATTTTTTGAGGAACCCCAATTAAAAGAACCTCATTATTCTCTTCTTGATAATCCAGATAAAGTTCCTCTAAAGGATGAGGGAAAGTTTGGCTGGCCTGCGATTTAACCAATTCGGGAATTTCCTTTTTTATTAATTTTTCCGGCAATTTAAAAATATGAATATAACTTCTCGATTCAGGTAAAGCAAAAATAATTTTATTTGTTTTAATTTTGCCAAATTTTGGATTCTCAATTAATTCTTTTAGGGCGGTTTCGAGTTTTTCTTCATTAAGGATTAAGCCATCCTCGATAATTCCTGGTTTTAAAACTTTTCTTCCCATTGCTAAAAGTCGAGGGGATTGAATAGAACCCCCTAAAGAAATCACTTCGATTGAATAATCTGAAATATCCAAACCTAAAACTTGCTTCTTAAAAAACATATTAAAAATCGGCGACTTCTTGCCAAGAATTGATTTTATTTTTCTTAATTTCTATTTTCATTTTTTTAACCTGATTATTGAGATTACTTAATACTTTGATTATCTTGACGCTCCCTTCACTTTCAACCGGTAAAATAGTACACTCCTTCCCCTCTATCGTGAGAATTTCATCCCCTGAGTAGTGTTTTGGGTCTTTTCCAAATTTCATTAAAGCTTCTTCGGCACAAGCCATTGCTAAGTAATAATTTTCTGAAGCTTGAATTTTTTGAAGAGTCATGGTTGATTGGCCAATTCCAAATTGACTTGCCGAGAGAGCAATAAGCATTAAAACAGCTGATATTATTAAAACCGAAATTAAAGCAATGTAGCCCTTCATAGTTAATATCTTAAACTAACGGAATTTTCTAAATTAACTTTGGCTTCATACTCTCTTTTTTTTGCCAGACTCTCAGACTCAATAACCAACTCAATTTTTAAGATTCCTGAGGTGTCTTTATAAGAAAGGTTAGTAAATTTTAAATTAGTTACTTTTACCAGGTCAGAAGTTAAAGAATAAGGACCATTCCCCCCTTCTTTAATTATTAGTTTTTGATTAGAAACCTCGATTCTGGTCGGAGTTTTAAAGGGGTCTTGCATATTTAATTCCAATAAAGAACTACTTTCTCCCGGAGTATTTGGCTGAACAATCTTTGAGGAGTTCCTGATCGCAAAGGTAATTTTTTCCATAGCAAAATTAATATTTTGCTCAACCTCCCGATAGGTACTAATTTTAATATTTCCCTGAATAATTTGCCAAGCAAAAATTGAAGATCCGACCAAAAGAAGACAAATAATTGCAGAATAAATTATTAATTCAATTAAAGTGAACCCTTTACTCATTGAATTTCCTTCTGCCAGTTAGTTAAGTAAGTAACTAATTCTATTTTATTTTTTTTTATTGGTGCAATTTGCCAAGTTATTTCCGAAGTAATTTTTTTTCTCTCCTTATCGATGTTTTCAATTTTAATTTTTCTTTTTCCTTGATTCAAAATCGCTGAGATATCTTCTGGCTCTTCAGTTAAAATCCAATGATTTCCAGCGATAGCTAATCCGTAGGAGCCTTCTTTTAAATCTTTCCAATTATTATCCCGAATTGACCTAACTGCTTCTAATCCTTCTTCAGCTAAAAAAATTGCTATGTTATTTTGTCTGGCTTGAAGATCAGAGAGATAGCCATTAATTAAAAGAAAAGTTACTACACTAACTGTTACCCCAAATATTCCTAGGGCAATTAATAATTCAATAAGAGATTGTCCCGATTTCATTGATGTGAATTTTTATTGAGTTTTCATCACTAATTAAAACAATGTTCCCACTGACATTTGGTTTTCCCTCTAATTTGGAAAAAATTATTTCTCGAAGACCGCTAACATTAATGATTAAGGGTAAGTTAAAATTCTGATCGTATTGAGGATCGCGAGTTAAATATGAGCTCCCTTTAAACAAAATATAATTGTCATTGGTCAAATAGACCCCAAAACTTGAATCATCCTCAGCTGAAATTGATTTTAATTGGGCCATTCGTAAAACTTGAACGATCCCTTGAGAATGAACCCCCAGTTGCTGATTTCGATAAAAACTTAAACCTAAAGGAATAGTTAAAGAAAATAAAATTGTCATAATTGCTACTACAATGAGAACTTCAAAGAGGGTAAAGCCTTTCATTTTTTTATTTAAATCTTAACTGACCAGCAAATCGATAAACTGGGGTGATAATAGCAATAGCTATAAAGGCAACTAAAATTCCAACAAAAATTAAAAGGATCGGCTCTAAGATCCCTGAAAGATTTTTTAAGATAGAATCCATTTCTTTCTCATGATATTCAGCTAAATAGAGAAGGCTTTCCTCTAGATTACCCGATTTCTCACCAACTGAGATCATTTCCACAAAAACCGAAGGGAAAATTTGAGGGAAAATTTTTAAACCCTGACTGATTTTCTCTCCTCTTTCTACCTCGGACTTAACCTTAATCAAACTTTTCCTGTAAATTTCATTTGGTACTGTCTCAGCTGAAATCTCCAAAGAGGTTAGAAGGGATGCCCCACTTTTTAAAAGAGTAAAAAGGGTTCGGGAAAGAAAAGCTAAATTAAGATTTTTAAAAATTCTTCCCCAAAATGGCAAAAAAAGACTTAGTCTGGCCAGGTAAAATTTAACAAATTTTAATTTTAAAAGTAACTTAAAAATCAGAGAAATCAAAACTATCCCAGAAATAATAAATTGCCAGTTTTTTTGAGAAAAAGAAACAACTGAGATTAAAATTTTGGTCGCTAAGGGTAATTCGATTTCCAGAAGCAAAAAAAGATTTGTTATCTTTGGTAAGATAAAAAAAGTAACTAAAAAGGCAATTAGTAGAGCCAAAACAATAATAACTGTTGGATAAATTAAAGTGTTCCTCGTTTTCTTTTGCATTTCATAATCTTTCTGGAGTTTTAGGGATAAATATTTTAAATTTTCCTCTAAAGATCCTGACTCTTCTCCAATTCTAACTATATTTTGATAAAATTTATCGAAAATCTTGGGGTACTTTTCCATTGCTTTGCTTAAACTTTCTCCTTCTAAAATTCTTTCTAAAATCCCAGCCAGGGCTTTTTTGAAGGCTGGAGAACGAACTTCATCTTTAATTGTAGTTAAAGCGTCAGCAAGAGGAATACCTCCTTTAATCATTAAAGAAAGATGTTCAGTAAAAATCATTTTTTCAGCTAAAGAAGGCATAGATTTATTTTACTGCTCTCTTTATTTCCTCAATTGTTGTTATTCCACATTCGACTTTTTCCAAACCATCTTCAATCATCGACCTCATTCCTAATTTTTGAGCTTCCTTTCTAATTTGGGAAGTCGAAGCTTTTTTTAAAATCAGTTTTTTGATTGATTCAGAAATTTCCAGAATTTCAAAAATTCCCGTTCTTCCCAAGTATCCTGTTTTTTGACAAAGAGAACACCCCTTTCCTTGAAAAAGCCGAATTTTGTTATTCTTATTTCTTGGCAATTTTGAGGCTAATTTTTTTCCAAGAATCTGAGCTACCTTTAGAAACGATATTTCATAACTTTCGATGCATCTTGGACAAATCTTTCTAACCAATCGTTGACTAATAACTAGATTTAAAGTAGAGGCAACTAAAAATGGCTCAATTCCCATATCTAAAAGTCTTACTAAAGAAGTTGCTGAATCGGTAGCATGGAAGGTTGATAAAACTAGATGACCGGTCATAGCCGCATTAGTGGCCAATGAAGCTGTCTCTTTATCTCTAATTTCTCCGACCATAATAATATCCGGATCTTGACGAATTATTGAGCGTAATCCGCGAGCAAAAGTTAACTTTGCTTTAGGATTAACCTGAATTTGATTAACCCCTTCGATGTCATATTCGATCGGGTCTTCAATAGTCATAATATTTACTTCTCTAACATTTAAAATCTTCAATAAAGCATAAAGAGTTGTGGTTTTTCCCGAGCCGGTAGGCCCCGAAGCCAAAATCATTCCCCATGGTCTTTTTAGGTTTTTTTTAATGATTTTTAAATCTTTCTCTGTTAAACCTAAATCTTCTAAATTAAATCTCCTTGTTCTCTCCGATAATAATCTTAAAACTACTTTCTCACCTTCTTCGATTGGTACTATTGAAACTCTAACATCTACTTTCTCTCTGGGGAAAGAAAAAGAGAAATGTCCATCTTGAGGAACATCGTGTAGGTCGGTTCTTAAGCGGGCCAAAATTTTAATTCGGGAAACTAAAAAATTATGACAATATTTTGGTAAAGTTAAAACATCATGTAAAATTCCATCTATCCGATAACGTAAAATGGTTTTCTCTCGATAAGGCTCAATATGAATATCTGAAGCCCGATTTTCGTAGCCGTGGTTCAAAATTAGTTCCATCATCTTGATTACCGGTAATTTCAGCGATTCTGGCCGAGATTGCTTTTTTTTGAATTCCTCCAAGGTTTTCCCAATTAGTTTTTCGAATTCTTCTTTAATTTCCTTTTTGTAAAATTTAAGAGCAAATTCTATATCTCCTTCGGTAGCAAAATAAGGTATGACTTTTTCTCCGGTTTTCCTTTCTAAAAACTCTCGAATTTCTAAATCCTCAGGATTAGCCATGGCAAGCTTTAACCCATTTTTTGTCTTCTCAAAGGGAATAACTTTCTGTTTTTTGGCCACAATTTCCGGAACAATTTTCAAAATATTCTTCTCGATCCTCACTCTCCTAAGGTTAACGTAAGGAAAACCAATCTCATCGGCGATAAGCTTTCCCAATGCTTCATTAGAAATTAAACCTTTATCTAAAATTAAATCTTGAAGTTTCTCTTTCTTTAATCTCGCTTCTTTTTTTACCAAATTAAAATCTTTCTGAGAAATCAGTTTAGATTTAACTAAAATTTTTTTTAATAAATCCTCAGTTATTTTCATTTTTTAACTAACCACTCTTTAACTTTTTCTACCACCTCAGAAAGATTAACCTCAGTTTTTACTAAATAATCTCGAGCTCCTAAAGATAGTCCTCTTTTAATATCCGATGCTTGACCAAGATTCGAGAGAATAATTACTGGAATATCTTTAGTAATTTCATTTCTTTTTATTTCAATTAAAACTTCAAAACCATTCTTCCTCGGTAAAATTAAATCTAATAAAACTAAATCTGGCTTTTCAGAAATAACTTTATTCACACCCTCTATCCCATTGGTAGCTTCGACAAATTCAAAACCAGCTCGAGTTAATTTTTCGCGATAGATTTTCCTTAAAAAGTGGTCATCTTCAATCATTAAAATTTTTTGTTTTTTATTTTTCTTCATTTTTTTACAATTGGTAGAGTAAAATAGAAGGTTACGCCCGAATCTTTGTTTCTCTTGAACCAAATTTTACCCCCCGCTAAATTAATAATTGCTTTATTAATGTAAAGACCCAGCCCGGTGCCTGAGGGATCCGATTCCATTGCTCTCTCTGATCGATAAAACTTAGTAAAAACTTTTTTAGAATCTTCTTTTGGGATGCCAATCCCATTATCTCTGCAACTAAATAGTAAATTTTTACCTTTCACTTCTAAAGTTATTTCCACTTTTCCCTCTCCGGGTCTTTTATATTTTACAGCATTAGAGATTAGATTCTCAATTACTTGCCGAATTTTCAATGGGTCAACTAAAACTCTTGGTATCTTTTTAGGTTTTTTTAGATAAATCCTACAATTTGAGGCCCTAATCCAGGAGGAGAAATTATTAATTATTTCTTCAACAATCTTCTCTAAAGAAACTTTCTCTAATTTTAACTCAAATTTTCCCTCCTCAGTCCGAGAAACATCAAGTAAATAATTAACAATTCTGGCCATTCTTCCAACATTTTTTAGAGCATCGGAGAGATATTCTTTTTGTTTCTTATTTACCTTTCCCAAATCTTCGCTTAGTAAAACTTCCAGGTATCCTTTAATTACTGATAAAGGGGTTTTTAACTGATGTGCAACAATTGAAATTACTTCAGCCATCTTGGGCTTTTCGAGATTTCTATCTAACATTACTTTATTATACCCTGTTAAAATGTTTTGGGGAATAATAGAAAATTTCTCTCTTTCGATTATAATTTAAATTCATAAAAAACTCCCTTTTAGGGGAGGTATCTCTAGTTTTAATTGTTAATTAATTTTAGAAAGATAATTCCATTATAATTTCATTCCTCTTAAAGCCTCAATTCTTTCTTCAACTGGTGGGTGAGTCATAAATAATTTAGAAATATTCTGACCACGGAGAGGATTAGTGATATATAAATGGGAAGTTTCTTCTCTGGCAGTTTTCATTGGGGTTTTGTCAGCTGAAATTTTTTCTAAGGCCGAAGCTAATCCTTCAG
>CAZVTU010000013.1:0-14859 GCA_964630295.1 uncultured Candidatus Saccharibacteria bacterium | reverse complement strand
TAATTTCTTCCGATTCTTATATTTCCCCTTCCTGATTTTCTTAATAATTCCGTAACCGGTGCTAGCTGTGCCCGGATCGATACCTAAAATAATCATAGTTTTAAATTTGAATAAATTTCTTGAACAGAATCGTTTTCATCTAAAGCTTCGAATAGTTTTTGGCAATCTGATTTTTTTTCTTCATTTAATAATATTTTTTCTTTTGGCACCCAATCTAAAGTTGCCGAATCAATTTCAATCCCTTTTTCTTCAATTTTTTTCTTTACCTTTTCTAATTCTTCGGGTTTAGTGTAAATATCTAAAAATTTGTCTTGCCAATAAATATCATCCGCTCCAGCTTCAATAGCAATTAATTCTAATTCTTCTTTAGTTTTACCTGAGACAGATTGATTTTCTAAGTCTATAGTTAAGCACCCTTTTCTTTCAAATAACCATTTTACTGATCCCTCGTTAGCCAATTTCCCCCCATATTCACTTAAAATTTGTTTGATTTCTCCTAAAGTCCGGTTTTTGTTATCGGTAATTCCTTCAATGATAATTGCCATACCGCCAGGGCCGTAAGCCTCAAAGAGGACCGGTTCTAATTTAGCTCCTGCTAATTCCCCAGTTCCCCGCTTAATTGCCCGTTCAATATTTTCAGCTGGCATATTAATTGATTTTGCTTTTTCAATCGCTAGCCTTAATTTCGAATTGAATTCTGGATCTCCTCCTTCTTTGGCGGCAATGGTAATTTCTCGGGCAATTTTTGAGAAAGCCTTACTTTTTTTTACATCAGCAGCCGTTTTCTGATATTTTATTGAATGCCAATGACTATGACCGCTCATATTTTTTATTATAATTTATTTCAATTTTCTTTTTAAGAAATAAAATTATTATTCCAGAAAAAATGGCTACAATTAGAGCGATAAAAAAAAGAAAAGAAGGTTTAATTTTACTTTGAATAGAGGGTAAGGACTTTTCAATTGTAGCCATTCTTTTCTCTTTTAAATTTTCTTTCTTCATTTCTTCTTTTTGAACTAAAAAAGAAATAATGTTCTTTTTTCCTGGAGTTAAAATACTACTCCATTCCCAGCCAGAATTTAAGCGATTAAAAGACTGGTTAAGAGGAGCTTTTTGATAATTCACCGAGTCGATGATTTTTCCGTCGGGTTGAATTAAATTCAACCCATCTCCTTCATTGTTTAATGTAATTTTAGTAACGGGACGTTGAAGAACTAAGAATTCTTGAGGATTAATAAATGTGTTTTCAGGAAAATTATAAGTCTTAACCTTACCTTTAATATCTCTAATTTGCCAACCCCCGAGATTGACTCGAAAATTATTCTGATTAAAAATTTCAAACCATTCATTTTCTGCATCAGGACCTTTGGGAGAAGGAAGTATTTCATTTATGATTATTCCTTGGGGGTAGAATCCTAAAATAGGAAGAGGAAAGAAAAGAAGGAAGAGCGCACTTATAACCCTTGACAAATTATACATAATCTGTTATACTTTAAAAGTTAAAACAGCTCCAGAGCTGGGGGGAGGAATCTTTCTCAGTTGGATAATCTGGCTCTGGCTGGGTTACTCCACTAAAAGATTCTAAGCTTTAGTCCCTAGTGCTTAAGTCCCCCAGCTCCGGGGCTGTTTTTAATTATTATTTTTTTATTCGCCGGCAACCCTTTCTACTTCTTCGAGAGTAGTTATCCCTTTTAAAACTTTTATCAGTCCATCTTGACGAATAGTTATCATTCCTTTTCGGATTGCTTCTTTTTTTAAGGCAGCTATTGAGGGATTTTTTAAAATAAATAATTCCATCTCATCATCAACTTCAATTGCTTCAAATACCCCCACTCTTCCTCGATACCCAGTAAAGTTACAATATTTACAACCTCTCACTTGAGGAACTTTTAACCCCTTTTTAATTTTAGGAATTTCTATTTTTGAGGAAATTCCTTTTAGTTCTTTTTTAAATTTAATTAACTCTTTTTGAGAAAGAGTTTTAAACTGACTGCATTTTTTACACACTCTTCTAACTAATCTTTGGGCGATTGCTAAATTGGTTGCTGGTCCAATGTTTTTCAAATCAGCTCCTAAAGTAGTTAGTCTGGCGATGGTACCTGCAGCATCATTGGTATGTAAAGTGGTGAGGACTAAATGGCCAGTTAAAGCAGCTTGAAGAGCAATCTGGCAAGTTTTTGAATCTCTTATTTCTCCCACTAAAATTACATCAGGGTCTTGGCGCATAATTGATTGAAGGCCAGTAGCAAAATCATAACCCTTCGAAGGGTTAACCTGAGTTTGGGAGATCCCTTTTAAATGATATTCAATTGGGTCTTCAATGGTAATAATTTTAATTTCTGGTCGTTGAATTTTTTTTAAGAAAGCGTATAGAGTGGTAGTTTTTCCTGAGCCGGTAGGACCAGTAACAATTATCATCCCATTTGGCTTTTTTATTTCTTTTTTAAAAAGAACTAATAAATCTTTTCTTAGCCCTAAAGCCTCTAAATCTATTAAATTTTTAGGATTGAGAATTCTTAGAACAATCGATTCTCCGTATTCTGCCGGTAAAGTTGAAATTCTGTTTTCAATTGAAAGGTTATTAATCAGAACAGAAAATCGGCCATCTTGGGGCCGATTAGTGATATTTAATTTAATTCCAGACAAAATTTTAATTCGAGAAAGTAATCTTTCGTAAATCTCTCGATTTAAGGTTGAGACATTTTGTAAAATACCGTCAATCCGTATTCGGATTTTAACCTCTTTTTCTTTTGGTTCAATGTGGATATCGGAAGCATTCAAATAAATTCCTCCTCCCAAAATAATCACTAAAAGTTCTGAAATGTTTTTAATTGAAGATTTTTGAATTTCTTCTTTAAAATCAGTGATACTTTTTATTTTTTTTTGAATTTCTTTGGCTTTCTCTGAAGGAATTCTTATTCCTTTAGTTGACTCTTTTGAAATATCTACCATAGAGGTTTAAAATTAAAGTAGTTTAGTCAAATTTAACTCAAAATCATTTAAAAGTCAATGAAAATTATCTACCAAACTAAAAATCCATTTCAAACAAAAAAATTAGGAGAAATTTTAGCTAAAGAAATTCTTAAAACTAAACTAAAAAATAATGCTTTTGTTTTGGGATTAGAAGGAGATTTGGGAGGAGGAAAAACTACTTTTTTACAAGGATTTGCTAAGGGATTAGGGGTAAAACAGAAAATTACCAGTCCCACTTTCATCATTATGCGGAGATTTAGGATCCAAAACTCAAAATATAAAAATTTATATCATTTTGATTGCTATCGAATAAAAGAATCAAAAGGCATTTTAAGTTTGGGTTTTAAGGATATTATTTCTGATCCCCAAAACATAGTAGCTATCGAATGGGCTGAACGAATAAAAGAAATTTTACCAAAAGACAGAATCTCTTTAAAATTTGGTTTTGTTAATAAAAAAAATAGAAAAATTATAATTAAATCTAAAAATGGAAAATAACTCTAAAAAACTTATTATCATTGACGCCAATTCAATTATTCACCGGGCTTATCATGCTTTACCTCCTCTAACTACAAAAAAAGGAGACCTAGTAAATGCGGTTTATGGATTTTTATTGGTTTTCTTTAAAGCGATAAAAGATTTTCAACCAGATTTTATTGTAGCTGCATTTGATTTTCCAGCGCCCACTCTCCGTCACAAAAAATACAAAGAGTATAAAGCAAAAAGAAAACCTGCTCCCGAAGAACTTTATCAACAAATTCCTAAAGTAAAAGAATTTTTGAAAGCATTTGGTGTTCCTATTTTTGAGAAGGAAGGGTTTGAGGCGGACGATATTATTGGAACTATTTCTCGTTTAGCTCCCAAAAAACAAGTAATACCCAAACTAGAAACAATTATTCTAAGTGGTGATTTAGATACATTGCAATTAGTGGGACCTGAAACTAAAGTTTATTCTTTAAAAAAGGGGGTGAAAGATGTTGTTTTGTATGATAAAGAATTGGTCAAAGAAAAATTTGGCGGGTTGACTCCAGAACAATTACTCGATTACAAAGCTCTTCGCGGAGATCCTTCAGATAATATTCCTGGGGTTACTGGGATTGGAGAAAAGACTGCTCAGGAACTTCTTTTAAAATTCGGCACATTGGAGAACTTATACCAAGAGATCGAAACAAATTCAACTAAAGCTAAAGCATTGAAACCAAAACTTAAAGAAACATTACTAAAGTACAAAGACCAGGCATTTCTTTCCAAGGATTTAGCCAGGATTGAAAAATCTGTTCCAATCGATTTCAATTTAGTAAAATGTGGCTTTCAAGGCATTAATAAAGAAAAAGTAAGGGAGCTTCTCCGAGAATTCAATTTTCAGAGTCTGTTAGAAAGATTGGCTAAACTTAGAGAAAGGAAAGAAAAGAAAAATTTAGGAGAAAATTTAAAATTGTGGTAAAATATTAAAAACAAAAGGTCGGTTTATAATATAATCATTCATTTTTGAAGATTTATGCCTACAAAAAATCTTTCAGAAGAAGCTCAATGGTTTTTGAACAATCTTCAAAAACTCCAAGATGATTTTGCTGAGTCAGTAGGGGGACAAATCGTAACTACTGATAGAGAGGGAAATCTGATAACTAAAATGAGTGGCGCCCAGCGAGTTTGTAAAATAATTATGGGAACAGAAAAAGGTAAAGAAAAATGTGGTGAGGCATATAAAACAGCTCTTTCTTTAGTCAGAACAATGAAAGAGCCTGCTTTTATGGATTGTTACGCTGGATTTGCTTCTCTTTGGGTACCAATTAAAGTAAAGGGGGAGATTGTTGGCTCAATTACTGGCTGTGGTGGAAGATATGAGCGAGGAGAGTCTGAAGAGGAGTTAAGAGAAAGATTTACTAAATTAGCCGAAGAACTTGGAGTGGAAGATAAAGAAGATTTCTTAAAAGCAGCAGTGGATGAGATTAAACCGGTGACTGAAGAAGAAATGCGAAAAAGAGCCGAAAGATTGGCAAAATTAGTTGGAATTTTAGCTGAGGAGACAGCTTTAAGGGAAGTTTTTGGCGCCTAAAATTATAATCTATTTATATTAGCGATTATTTTATTTCACAAAACTAAGTGATTGTGATTTTATAATGAAAATTTTAATTGCTTATTATTCAAGAACCGGAAGTACAGAGAAGTTAGCTGAAATGATAGAGCGAGAATTTAAAAAACGCGGTCACACGGTCGATGTAGAAAAAATTAAACCAATAAAAGAACATAGTTTTTGGTATTGGTGGAATCTACGAATAATTAAAGGAGAATGCGATATTTATCCACCTAAAATAAAAGATGTCTCAAAATACGATGTTATTTGTATTGGTAGTCCAAATTGGACTCGTGTTTCTCTTCCGGTAGCTAAATATCTTAAAGAAATTAAAGGTTTAGAATATAAAAATATCGGGTTTTTTGCTACTACTGCTCTTTGGCCTCAAATTGAATGGTATATCCTTTCTGCTTATTTATTGGATTCTACTTTTTCTCGAATTATTGAAAAGCGAGGAGGGAGGATTATTGATAATATTTTACTCTCCAGCTTTTTTAAAAGGTGGAGTCCTAATTCTAAATATGGTGAAAAAATTATTAAAAAATTCTGTCAAAAATTAGAGACTCCTACCCTTTCCTTAAAATCTTATTTTCTAAAACAAAAAGAGATTGAAAATAACCGTCTCTTAATTGTTGTCCTCTCACTTTTTTTATTTTTCTCTTTATTATTTCAGATAATTACTTCTCGACTTGGTCTTAGAATTCTTAGTTGGAATGAATATTTTTATATATTTATTATTGCTTTTTTTAATTTTTTAGCCATACTTACCATGTTAGCTGGGAAGACTTGGGTTTTTTTGGGTAAATATTTAACTAGTGTTTCCTTATCAGCAATTGCCGCTACCATTGTTTTATTTTTATCACCAATCTATGTAATTCACGGAAGATCTCTTTTTCTAGGATACATTTTAATTTTTATTCTTATTAGTTTATTCCGCGATTTAAAGGCACTTATTTTCACTGGACTACTTGTCTTTTTAAGTTATTTTTATTTGTTTTTTAATTATCCCCAGAAGGGAATTATTCTCCCCCAGATAGACATTATTTTACTTTTCCTAACCCTTCTGACTTTTAGTTCTATTACTCAAAATTTACACAGGCACTACATTGGTTTATTAGAAGCTCAAGAAGAGGTAGAGATGGCTAAGACCACCTTAGAAATAAAAGTTGCTGCTCGAACTAGGGAATTAAAAGAATTATCAGAAAGTTTAGAGAGACAAGTTAAAGCAAGAACAAAAGAACTTCAAGAAAAAATAGAGCAATTAGAGAAATTCAATAAATTAGCGGTCGGTCGCGAATTAAAAATGGTTGAGTTAAAGAAAGAAATAAAATCTCTTAAAAAAGAAATAGAGAATTTAAAAACTAAAAAGTAATTATCTTTTAAATATGGTAAATAACCAAATTTCTACAGAAGAAATAAAAAATTTAATGAAACTTCCTGGTAAGGTTAGAGGAGTAGTTTTTCAAACAGACGCTGAATACGTTAAAGAAAAAAAAGGAGAAAAAGGATTAGAATTAGTAAAGAAAACGCTTAAAAAAATAGGTTGCCCTATTGACTATGAGAAAATTAAAGCTACCGGTTGGTATTCCGTGGGATTAAGAGTAATATCTCTTTTAATAATAAAAGACGTGTTTAATTGGAGTGATAAGGAAATAGAAACTATGGGAAACGCCGCTCCGAAGTATTCTTTTATTGTAAGGTTATTAATGAAATACTTTCTAACTTTCCCAATGAGTTATAAACAGAGTCCCGTTTATTGGAAAAAACACTACACCGTGGGAGAGCTTGAAGCTCCTGATTATAATCTTCAAAAGAAATATTATATTATTCGTCTCAAAAAATTTAAAATTCACCCAATTCTCTGTACCTATTTGGGTGGTTATTTTGTTCGAATTGGTCAATTCGTTTTAAAAGGAAGTGATTTTAAAGTTAAGGAAACTAAATGTATGTTTTCGGGCGATTCTTATCATGAATTTTTGATAACTTGGAAATAAATATGTCTGAAAAAAAAATAACAGAAGAAGAATTTCAAAGAATAAAAGAAGATTTAGAAGATTTGGAAAAATACATTGAAGAATTATTTAAATTTTTACCTTTAGCAATTTGTACTTTAAATCCTTTGAGAATAATTATTGATGTTAATCAGGCCTTTCGTGATTTAACTAATTATAAGGTTACAGAAATAATTGGAGAGGATATTAAAGAAATTTTTTCAGAAAAGAAAAAAATTAAAAATTTAATAGATAATGTCCAAAAGAAAGAAAAACCATTAACTAAAGAATTAACTTTAATTACTAAAGAAAAAAAAGATATCCCCGTTAGTGTCTCAGCAGCAACTAGGAAAGATGAAAAGGGTAATCTAATTGGATATTTTTTAGCTATTTTTGATATTACCGAGATTAAGAAATTTAGAGAAAGTTTAGAAAAAAAAGTAAAAGAAAGAACCAAAGATTTAGAAGAATCAAGAACTGCTTTAATGAACATCTTGGAGGATATTGAAGAAGCTAAAAGAAAAGCCGAAGAGGAAAGGGATAGGACAAATATAATTATCACTAATTTTACCGATGGATTATTGGTTTTTAACAAAGAAAATAAACTTTCTTTAATTAATCCTCAAGCTAAAATATTTCTAAAAGTTAAGAGTGAAGAAAAAATAATTGGCAAATCTATTAATGAACTTAATTTCCTTCCTAATTTTAAAAAATTAATTAAACTTTTAGGAAAAGAAATGAAAGGGATTTTTCGGCAGGAATTATCACTTAGCAAAGATTTAATTTTAGAAATCACCACTGTTCCAATGTTACGTGATGAAATAAAATTTGGGACAATAGTTATTCTCCATAATATTACCCGAGAGAAGCTGATCGAAGAAATGAAAACTGAATTTGTTTCTTTAGCAGCTCACCAATTAAGAACGCCGCTTTCGGCAATTAAATGGACGCTGCGTATGCTTTTAGATGGAGATCTTGGAAAAATAACTGAAGAACAAAGAAACTTTATTGAAAAAACTTATCGGAGTAATGAAAGGATGATTAGTTTAATAAATGATCTTTTAGACGTTACTAGAATAGAAGAAGGAAGATATCTTTACAAACCCATCCTTACTGATTTAAGTATTGTTGTTCAATTCGTCGTTAATTCTTATCAAGAGGAGGCTAGAAGAAAACAAATAAATTTAGAGTTTATAAAACCAAAAGAAAAATTGCCTGAGATTAAAATTGATGTCGAAAAGATAAGATTAGCCATTCAAAATCTTTTAGATAATGCTATTCGATATACTAATCCAAATGGAAAAGTGACAGTTTCCTTGAAATATGATAAACTTAAAAAAGAGATAGAGCTTCAAGTTAAAGACACTGGAATAGGAATACCTGACGATCAACAAAAAAGGATTTTTTCTAAATTTTTCCGAGCAGCTAACGTAATGCGCATGGAGACTGAGGGTTCGGGTTTAGGGCTTTTTATTACTAAAAATATTATTGAGGCTCATAAAGGAAAGATTTGGTTTAAATCGAAAGAAAATTATGGAACGACATTTTATGTCACCTTACCTGTAAAAAAAGAATTTGAAGAATTTCTAAAAAAATTTTAAAATAAACCAATGGAGAAGAAAATTTTATTAATTGAAGATGAGGAAATAATGATAGATCTTTTAAGAAGAAAATTAATTCAAGAAGGTTATAATGTTTCGATAGCTAGAGATGGAGAGGAGGGGTTGAAAATAATGAAAAAGATAATGCCCGACCTCATTCTATTAGATATTATTATGCCGAAAATGGGAGGTTTTGAGGTAATGGAAGAGATGCAAAAAGATAAGAAGTTAGCAAAAATTCCTGTAATTGTAATTTCTAATTCCGGCCAACCAGTAGAAATTGATAAAGCCCAGAAATTAGGTGCTAAAGATTGGTTAATTAAAACTGAATTTGACCCTCAAGAAGTTATTGATAAAATAAAAAAACAAATAAAATAAAAATTATGCCAAAAACAATCCTCATTATTGAGGATGATAAATTTCTTCGCGAATTGATTGCTCAGAAACTAACAAAGGAAGGATATAATATTTCAGAGGCAATCGATGGGGAGGAAGGTATTAAAAAAATTGAAAGCGAGAAACCAGATTTAGTTCTACTCGATCTTATTTTACCAGGAATCGATGGCTTTGAGGTTTTGAGCAAAATGAAAGAAAATCCAAACCTTTCCTCAATCCCTGTAATTATTCTTTCAAACCTTGGTCAAAAAGAGGATGTTGAAAAAGGTTTAAAAATGGGAGCTGTGGATTATTTGATTAAAGCCCATTTTACTCCGGGAGAAATTATTGAAAAAATAAAATCAGTCTTGAAATAGAAGTCTCCAAGTTTTTTGGAGAAAAGCAACAAATTGTTGCGCGACTTCTCCAAACGCCAAATAGGCGCTTTGAGTGGAGCGAGACAATTATGGTGCGTATGCCCGAACTCCCCGAAGTAGAAACAACAGTAAGAGAACTAAAAAAGAAGGTCCTAGGAAGGACCTTTATTGATGTTTGGACAGATTTTAAAAAAATAATAAAAAAACCGACTGATTTTGAAAAATTTAAAAAAGAAATAAAAGGAAGAAAAATTGAAAAAATTAGAAGACGAGGGAAAAATATTCTCATTGATCTTTCCGGTGGCAGAACCTTATTAATTCACCAAAAATTAACTGGGCATTTACTTTTAGGAAAATGGCGACGAAAAAAAGGAGAATGGATAGCAGTTACCCCTGGCCCTTTAAAAGAAGATCCAATGAATAGATTTTTACATTTGGTGCTTTGGTTAGACAATGGACAAATGTTATCTCTTTCTGATTTGAGAAAATTTGCCAAAGTTGAATTATGGGAGAGTGAAGAATTGGAGAAATCTAAGGAGATAAAAGAATTAGGCCCCGAACCTTTAGAAAAATCATTCACTTTTAATAAATTTAAAGAAATTTTAAAAAACAAAAAAGGGAAAATTAAACAAGTCTTAATGGACCAAAGTGTTATTGCTGGAATTGGAAATATTTATTCTGATGAAATTCTTTGGGAAGCTAAAATTCACCCCTTTAAAGATGTTTCAAAATTAACCGAAGTTGAGCTTAAAAGAATTCATCAAGCAATGCAAAATATTTTAAAGAAAGCGATTGCAGTTAAAGGTGAAAGCATTTCTGATTTTAGAAGAATTTCTGGACAAAAAGGAGGATTCGATCCCTTAAGAAAAGTTTATCGAAGAGAAGGAAAAAAGTGTCCTCGCTGTGGAGCAATTATTAAGAGAGCAAAAATTGGGGGGAGATCGGCCCATTTTTGCCCCAAATGTCAAAAACTATGATAATCTTCCTTTACGGTCAAGATACTTACAGGTCTCGAAGCAAATTAAATGAAATAATTGGTCATTACAAAAAAATTCACAAAAGTGGATTAAATTTAAAATTTTTTGATGGAAGAGAAAAAGGTTTCGAAGAATTTAAAGATGATTTTCAACAAACCTCGATGTTTGGTGAAAAAAAATTGTTAATTCTGACAAATATTTTTGATAATTCAGATTTTAAAGAAAAACTTCTTAAAACCTTTAAAAGTTTCTTGAATTCAAGAGATATTATCTTGTTTTACGAATCTGGTCTTCCGAAGAAAGACGATAAATTTTTTAACCTTTTAAAAAAACAGGCAAAAGCGCAAGAATTTAAAAATTTAGAAGGCGAAAAACTATATGAATGGGTTAAGAAAGAGTTTGAAAAACTAAAAATAAAAATTACCCCCTCAGCTCTAACTAAACTTATTAGTTTTGTTGGGCAAGATTCCTGGCAATTAAATAATGAAATAAAGAAATTAGCTAATTTTAAGTTAGGAAAAACAATCGAAGTGAAAGATATAGACCTTTTGATAAAACCAAAAGTTGAAACAGATGTTTTTAAAACAATTGATGCTATTGCTGTCCAAAACAAAAAAATGGCCATTTCTTTAATTCATGAACATTTAGCAAAGGGAGATAGCCCCCTCTATCTTTTTTCGATGATTAATTTCCAATTTAGAAATCTTTTAATAATTAAAGATCTCATCGAAAAAAATCGACCTTACTACGTAATTTTAAAACAAAGTCGCCTCCATCCATTTGTTGTAAAAAAAAGCTGGCAGCAGGCCAAGAAGTTTACCTTGAATCAACTAAAAAAAATCTACCAGAAAATATTTCAAGTAGATTTGAAAATTAAAACGGGTAAGTTAAGTCCTCAGGCGGCCTTGGATTTACTTCTCGCTGAAATTTAAGAACTTTCTTTAAATATCGCTTTAGTAATCCTTGATTTTTTTCGTGAGGCGGCATTTTTCTTTATTATCCCCCTTTTAGCCGCCTTATCTAACAATTTATAAACCTGAGGTAAAAGTTTTTTTGCTTCTTCAATCTTTTTCTGGGAAATTAAATTTTTTACCTCTTTTAATAGGTCTTTTAGTTTTCTCTTTTTTTGAACATTTTTAGCTCTTCTCCTTAGACTCTGACGAAGAGCTTTTTTTGCAGATTTAGTAACTGGCATACAATTAGTTATTACCATTTTTAAGAGTTTTAATCAAATCACGAATCTCTGCCGCTCTTTCAAAATCTAAGTTTTTAGCAGCTTTTTTCATTTCTTTTTCTAATAATTTGATATCTCTAATTTCCCAAAACTCAGCTGTAACTTGTTCTTTTTTAGCGAAAGGCCATTCTCTAATTTCTTTTAAAATGGGTTTAGGAATAATATGATGTTTTTTATTATATTCCATTTGAATTTTTCTTCTTCTTTCCACTTCTTTTATAGCAGCCTTCATTGATTTTGTTATTTTATCAGCGTAGAGAATTACTTGACCTTCTTTATGTCTAGCCGCTCTACCCATTGTTTGGATTAGCGTGGTTTCATTTCTTAAAAAACCTTCTTTATCGGCATCCAAAATAGCGACTAAAGCAACCTCAGGCAAGTCTAACCCTTCACGCAAAAGATTAATTCCAACTAATACATCATATTTTCCCTCCCTTAAATTTTTAAGGATTTCTGGCCTTTCCAACGTTTTAACTTCGGCATGAAGCCATTGAGTTTTAATTCCGCTTTCGGATAAAAAATCAGATAAAGCCTCAGCTAACCTTTTTGTCAAAGTTAAAACTAAAGTCCTTTGTTTTTTTTCTACTCTTGTTTTTATTTCTTCAATTAAATCTTTCACCTGGTTTTTAGTTGGTCTAATTTCAATTGATGGTTCTAATAAACCAGTTGGTCTGATTAACTGTTCAATAATATATTTTTTGCCAGCTTTTTTCTTTTCTTTTTCAGTTGGAGTAGCTGAGACATAAATTACTTGAGGAATTTTTCTCTCAAATTCCCCAAAAGTAAGAGGTCTATTATCTATGGCTGAGGGTAGTCTAAAACCATATTTGATTAAAGTTTCTTTTCGTGCTCGATCTTGATTTGCCATTGCCTGGAGTTGAGGTAGGGTCATATGTGATTCATCAATAAAAATGAGAAAATCTGTGGGGAAATAATCTATTAATGTATAAGGCGCCTCACCTGGTTTTCTAAACTCTAGATGGCGGGAATAATTTTCAATCCCATGACAATAGCCCGTCTCTTTTAACATTTCTAAATCATAATTTGTTCTTTTTTCCAGTTTTTGAGCTTCTAAAATCTTCTTTTGTTTTTTCAGTTTTTTTAATTGTTCTTGTAATTCTAATCTTATATTTTCAATAGCAATATTTAGTTTTTCTTTAGGGGTTACCCAAAAATGAGCAGGATACAACTGGTATGTGGTATTTAGTATATGGTATGTGGGGTTTAAAACATTCTGAGAAATCAAAAGTTTATCAATTTTATCCCCTAAAAACTCGACTCGGAGAATTTCTTTGCCAGTAACTAGGAAAATATCAATAATATTTCCTCTTACCCGGAAGGTCCCGGGTTTAAAATCAAAATCATTCCTCTGATATTGGAGAGAAGTTAAATGAGAAAGAAAATCTTTTCTTTTTATCTTCTGGCCTGATTTTATTTCTAAAGAAACTTTTTGATAAGCTTCAGGTGAGCCAATATTGTAAATACAAGAGACCGAAGCAACAACAATAACATCATTTCTAGTTAAAACATCTTGAGTGGCAGCATGTCTTAATCTATCAATTTCTTCGTTAATTTTAGCGTCTTTTTCAATATAAGTGTCTGTCTGGGGAATGTATGCCTCTGGCTGATAATAATCATAATAAGAGACAAAATAATGAACCCCGTTTTTTGGAAAGAATTCTTTGAATTCCTGGTATAATTGAGCAGCTAAGGTTTTATTATGAGATATTATTAAGACGGGCTTCTGGATTTTATCAATTACCGAAGCCATAGTGTAAGTTTTACCGGAGCCGGTCACCCCCAAAAGAACTTGATGTTTTACACCCGCCTTAAGATTTTTTACCAATTTACTAATTGCTTGGGGTTGGTCACCAGTAGGTTTAAACGAAGCTGTTAGTTTAAACATCGAAATAAATCTTTAGATTTATAAAAAAGCGAGAGAAATCGAAGATTTATTAATTATATCTATTCTTTTTATCTTAAATTCCCTTTTTATTCAAGTTAGGTTAAAATTAAAGAAGCTTTTATGAAAGAACTAATCAAAAAATTTATTCCTTCCTTTTTGCTTCACTGGTATCATTTTGTTTTAGCTTTTTTAGGGGCTGTTTTATATAGATTCCCCTCAAAAAAAATAAAAGTAATTGGTGTGACCGGGACCAATGGAAAGACGACAACCGTTGAAATGATTTCAAAAATTTTTGAAGAGGCCGGATATAAAGTAGCTTTCATGAATTCAATTAGATTTAAAATTGGAGATAAGGAAGAGCCAAATATGTTGAAAATGACTATGCCCGGTCGTTTTAAATTGCAGAGATTTTTAAGACAAGCAGTAAACGCTGGTTGTCAATACGCAGTTTTAGAAGTAACTTCAGAAGGAATTAAACAATATCGTCAGAAATTTATTAATTTTGAGATAGCTGTTTTTACTAACTTAACCCCGGAACACATTGAGGCCCACGGAGGTTTTGAAAAATATCGGAAGACCAAAGGTAAACTTTTCCAGGCTACCAAAAAGATTCATATTATTAATATTGATGATGAAAATGCTGAATATTTTTTACAATTCCCAGCTAAAGAAAAATATCTTTATCAATTCAAAAATCAAAATGCAAAAATCAAAATTATAGATCAAAATTCAAAAATTTTAAAAGAAATAGATAATTTAAAAATTAAATTAGCATTACCAGGAGAATTTAATTACTATAATGCCTTGGCAGCAATTTGTGTCGGATTATCTCAGGCGGTTAGTTTGGAATCCTGTCGAAAAACAGTAGAGGAAGTGAGAGAAATTCCAGGCAGAATGGAAGAGGTTATTTCTGCTCCCTTTAAAGTAATTGTTGATTATGCTTTTACTCCTAATGCTTTAGAAAAAGTTTATCAAACTTTAAAACCGGAAAATGGGAAAATGATAGCAGTTTTAGGTGCTTGTGGTGGAGGAAGAGATAAATGGAAAAGACCGGTTTTGGGGAAAATTGCAGCTAAATATTGTAATGAGGTTATTGTAACCAACGAAGATCCTTACGATGAAGACCCGATGGAAATTATAGAACAAGTAGTGAAGGGGGCGGGCGAGAAAGCTAAAAAGATATTAGATAGAAGAGAGGCAATTAGAGAGGCTTTAAAATTGGCAAAAGCAGGAGATGTAGTGGTAATTACTGGTAAAGGATGTGAGCCCTGGATTTGTCTGAAAGGCGGGGAAAAGATTCCCTGGGATGATAGAGAAGTTGTTCGTCAAGAATTCAAAAAATTATGATAAA
>CAZVTU010000012.1:0-15021 GCA_964630295.1 uncultured Candidatus Saccharibacteria bacterium | reverse complement strand
AAATCCCGAACACCCCCCCCTTCTTAAAGACCTCTCTGCTCTTCCTTTACTTTTTATAAAAAATATTAAATTTCCTTCCGAAATTAAAGCCTGGAAAGAAAAAGTTAACGGCCAATGGGACTTTGGCCGTTATTTCCTCTACCAGACGGGAAACCCAGTAGAAAAAATGATTTTCTGGGCAAGAATTCCCATGATCTTATTGTTAATCCTGCTTGGTTTTTATCTCTTTAAATGGACGAGGGAATTGTTTGGGAATTGCGCCGCTCTCTTAGCTCTCTTTTTCTTCTCTTTTTCCCCTACCTTTTTAGCTCATGGTAGATTAGTAACAACCGATGTGGGAGCGGCAACCGGTTGTTTTATTGCTACGTATTACTTTGTTAAATCCCTTCGATTCCCTACTAAAAGAAATATTATTATTGCTGGTGTAGTATTTGGGATTGCTCAACTTTTAAAATTTTCAGTAATACTCCTCGTTCCCTTTTTTGGGTTTCTAGGATTAGTCTGGTGGCTAACGAAATCAGGTACGTTTTGGCAAACAATAAAAATCGGATTTTTGGTATTTTTAATTGGTTTTCTTTTAATCTGGCCAATCTACCAATATCATGTTTGGAATTATCCACCAGAAAAACAACTATCTGACACTAAAATATATCTTAGAGATACTATAGAACCTATCAAAAATACCATTCTCTGGATGGCCGACAACCCGATTCTTCGCGCTTACGCTCATTATTTTACTGGCATATCAATGGTTTTTCATCGGGTGGTTGGAGGAAACACAACTTATTTTTTAGGAGAAGTTTCAAATCTTGGTTGGAGAAATTACTTCCCAATTGTCTATGCAATAAAATTACCTTTAGCTTTTCATATTTTGACTTTAATTGCTCTACTCTACGCTGTTTGGCTTATCAAAAAACCTTTCTGGCAAAATTCTGGCCAGCGGTTTAAAAATTGGATTAAATCTCATTTTCCGGAGTTTTCTACTTTAACTTTTATTATTATTTATTGGGCAGTAAGTATTAAAGGTAATCTTAATATTGGTATTAGACATTTATTACCGGTTTTTCCGCCGACATTTATGTTGGTTGCTGGAATGACCGCTAAAGGTTTAAAAGAGCCTTATTTAAAATTAAAATATTCTCTTTTAATGATATTAATTTTATGGCAAGCTTTCTCAGTTATTTCTGTCTATCCTCATTTCTTAGCTTATTTCAATGAAATAGTTGGAGGTCCTAGTCAGGGTTATATTTATGTTGTTGACTCCAATCTTGATTGGGGACAAGATTTAAAAAGATTAAAAATTTGGACAGAAAAAAAGGGTATCAACAAAATTTATGTTGATTATTTTGGTGGAGGTGATCCTAAATATTACTTAGGAGAAAAATTTGCTCCATGGTGGGGACAACGTAATCCTCAAGAATTACCAAAAGGAAGTTATTTGGCAGTTTCGACAACTTTTCTTCAGGGAGGAAGAGGTCAGGCTGCGCCCGGATTCAACCAGCCAACCGCTTACTACCGCTGGTTAGATAGGTACGAACCTATAGCTAAAATTGGTTATTCTATATTTGTTTATCACCTTCCTTAGTAACGATACTTAAAAGGAGCAAAATTACCAAATCTTAACTCAATATACTCTAAATCCCCTCTTTGCTCTTTGGGGATTTTATTTTCTAAAACTGCGACCAGTTTTGTTATTTGCCACTCGATGTCCCCCTCTAAATTAAAATAAATTTCCCACCCTTCTTTCGTGAGAGCAGTTAATTTTTCGTTATTACTAATAACGAATTTCTCAATGGGTATATTAAGATTTTCTCTTAATTTTGAATCGATATCTAAAATCTTCAACAATTTGTCTTTTTCTAATGCCAGGTCACCTAATTTTTTTGAATTAAACTTGTCTTCAATTGTTACATAATCTGATTTTTTTTCAAAAACTGGCTCAAAAATTATTCCTTCTTGATCAAGTAGAAAACATTGTCCTTCTTGACACCAAATTGCTACCGCTTTTCTCTCGGTAATTGAAACACTAAGAATATCAGGAAAACTCCGTTTAACCTTAATTTCAGCTATCTGGGGAAAATTATTTAAAATATTCTCTTTTATTGAATCTAAATCAATTAAAAATATGTTTTCTTTTGGGAAGAATTTTTGAATCTCTTCTTTGGCAATTTTCTCCTCTCCAATAATAATGATTTTTTTAACTTGGAAAGTTCTAGAAAAAAATAAAAACCAACAAAAAGAGCTAACTAAAATAAGGATTAAAATTATTAGTCTAAAAAATCGATTTTTTAAAATCGACTTTTTTCTTTTATAAGAATGAGGTTTTCGATATCTTTTCATTTTATAGGCCTCGTTTAATTTTTCTTAATTTTTCAAAGAGATTAATTAACCAATATTTTTTTGAAAGGGGGAAATCTTGAGTTTTTAAATATTCTTTTTTAACCCCACCAAATCCCATTTTAAATAAAGTTGGACCTGCCCAAGGATGTTTGGGATTCTTGAATGGATCAACATAACCCCAGAAATCAAATATTTTACAATCTCTTTTTTTGGCTTCTTTGATCGCCTCCCATAAAATTAAATAAGGAATGGACAATTTAGCATACTTATCTCTCGAAGCTGCTTGGTGGTAAAAAGCAATATCTGACCAAAAAATTATCAAGGCTGCTGCAACTAATTCTTCTTTAGATTTACCAAAAAACCATAAAACTTGACTATCTTTAGAAAAAACTTCAAATTCATTTTTTATAAACTCAAAAGAAAAAGGCACAAACTTTTGTCGTTTAGCTACTTCTATATTAAGCTTTTGATATAATACAACATCACTGGGGCTTTCACTTTTTTCCACTAAAATATCTTGATTTCTCAATGTCTGACGAATTAAATAACGAGTAGTTTTTCGCATATTTTTTAAAAGTTCCTCCTCTGGAGGTGTTATATCTAATTTCCAAGTAGCTTCATAAGCTGAAGCATGAATGGGAGAAGTTTTAAATCCCAAACTTTGAAATGCTTTTTCATTTTCTTTTATTCTTTCAAAAAGAGAAGCTATTCTAATAAAGTCACATTTTTCTTCTTTGGCAATTTCTTTTAACTTTTTTAAAAAAATCTCTAAGATTTGAAATTTGAGATTTGAGATTTGAGATTTTATTACCGGTCCATGTTGAATTAAAAGAAAGCTCCCTCTTTTTGCTGTTATTTTTGTCACTAAAGCTAGAGCAAATAATTTCCCTTGTTTGTAGACTCCTAAACGCCAAATTTTATTGCCCATTCTTTGCTGAAACTCTCCCCAATTCCAAGAACTTAAAAAGGTTTTCTCCTCACAATCTAAGAGAAAATTTTCCCAACTCTCTTTATTTTCTATTTCTTTAATCTCCATATTTTTTAAAGAAGTTTATAATTCTTTCGCTTTGTTTCTGAGAGATATTAATATCAGTTGGGAGATTTATAATTTTATTTGCGGTCTCTTCTGCTTTAGGACAACTGCCCAATATGTATCTCACCTTCTCCAAATCAGTATCGGGAGGAACTACCGGACTTTTTCTCCAGCCATCATTTAAATAAATTTTTCTTTTTCTCGCTTCTTTTAAAATTTCATCTGTATTATTATTCATTAAAATTGGGAATCTCATAAAAACTGGCAAAATATTTTCATCTTTTTCTACGAGGGGTAAATTAAATTTATCTCTTAAATTTTCTTGATAAATTTGAGAAATTTTTCGGCGGTGTTGATTAAATTTTTCTAATTTTTTGAACTGATTTAAAGCTAAAAGAGATAGAGCACTTGGTAGTTTTTTTGGAAAATATTTTGGAATCTCTCCTTTTTTTTCTTTTTTATAAACTGCTTTCGAAAGAATTGAAAATTTATGTAAGAACCCTAAAATAATTTTTCCTAAAAACTGATTAATTCCGTAAGCTGGTAAAACTAAATAATTTATCAAAATTGGATGTAATAATTGCTGAAATATCCAAAAATTTGATGGGAAATCTAATTTTTCTTGAAACTCTCTTAACCTCTCTCCTATTTTATAATTATTGGTTACAGCCATTCCACCAAAAACCGAAGAAATAACTTTATCCCGGCCAAAGCTAAAAAAAGCTGCCTCGCCGAATGTTCCAATTTTTTTCCCTTTGTATTCCGCACCTAAAGAGTGAGCGCAGTCCTCAATTAAAATTAGATTATTCTCTCGGCAAATCTTTAAAATTTCATCCAGATTAGCTGGCCAACCAAAGGTATGCTGAACAATCACTGCTTTTGATTTTTCAGTTATCTTTCTTTTTAAATCTTCTGGATTTAAATTTAATGTTTCATCTATATCTACAAAGACAGGTATAGCCCCGCGATTTAATATAGGGTTAACGGCTGAATTACAAGTAAAAGCTTGAAGTAAAACTTCATTTCCTTTTTTGATATCTAAAGCATCTAAGATAACTAAAAAAGCTGACCTACCACTATTAAAAGAAACCGCAAAATCTATCTTAAAATACTTTTTAAATTCTTCTTCTAATTCGCCTGTTAGAAAACGGGCCCCTATCCGAGTTTTTCTCCATAGCCAAGGCTGAAAAAGTAATTTAAAAGTCAGCTTGATATCATCTCGTTCAGTATTGGGTGATAAAGATGTGGAAATTGGTCTAAGCATTGATTTCTAATAAGGTAATAAGCTGAGTCGGTACTCTGCTTTCTAAAAGCACTATATCTTCTTCTTTGGTAAAAGATTTTATCTTCTCGAAAATCTTTTTTGGGGTTTCAATAAATAAAGCTTTATCTCCTGCTTTCTTCCGGATGCATTCGAAACACTCTTTCGTTGTAATAATGGCCAAATCACAGACTTCAACTATTTTCTCTCCTATTCTTTGATGAACTTCTTTTGAAGCTTTACCTAATTCAATTAAACAAGGCATTACAATTATTTTCTTTCCCTTAAAAGTCTTCAAATATTCTAAATGAGCTATCACTCCCGTAGGATTGGATGAATAAGTAGCATCAATAATAGTTAAGCGGTTTATTCCTTTTTTAATTTCAATCCCTGGAAGGATATTTTTAATTTTTTCTACTCCTCGAGAAATTTCTTTATCTGTCATTCCTAATTTCTGAGCAACTAATTTTGCTCCTTCAAGATTTTCTAAAAAAAGTGAGGTGTTTTCTCCGTAGAGATACTTTTCAATTTTCGTTTCTTGGTATAAATCTCGACAATATTTATTTTTACCATTAAAAAAAGCTATTCCATCTTCAGGCAAACTTTCAATTAATTCTCTACCTCCTTCAGCTGAAAGTAGGTTTTCCATAGTTTTAAAAGTGGCTAAATGTTGTTCGTTGACACCCGTAATAATTCCAATTTTGGGTTTAGCAATATCACAGAGTAATTTTATTCCTCCTTTATTATAAGCTCCCATTTCACAAATAAATATTTCGTGCTCCTCTGTTAACTCATTTAAAATACAAAATGAAATTCCCACTTCGGAATTTTGGTGTTCTTTAGTTTTTAAAACTTTAAATTTTTCAGACAAAATAGTTGATAGAAATTCTTTGGTTGAGGTTTTACCATAACTGCCTGTAACTCCAATTACAATTAAATTTTTAAACCTCTTTCTTTTTTCTTTTGCTTTTTTAATAATCTGATTTCTTCCTAAAACTGCTAAGGGTTGAAAAATAAGAACAATTGCGGAAGTAATGATAGGAATCAGAACATCTAAAACTAAAAGCCAAAAAATAAAAGAAACGATATCTTGGGCTCTGTTAATTAGGATAAAAATAGATAAAAATTCGAATAGTAAACAAGTTAAGATAAGGAAAAAAGTTTTCTTGGTTAAAATTGGCTTTTTTATTTTTCTTTTAATTGAATCGAATAATATCTTTAAACTCTCAGCAATATAAATAAAAGTTAAAATAAAAAAAATAAAAATTGGGTAGATAAAAAAAATAAAAATTAAAGCCAACTTGAATAAGAAAACTCCATTTAAAAAGATTCTTTGTCCTTTATAAGTCCGGAAATGATCAAGAAAACGACCAAGATGGTATTCTTTCAATTGCCAAAGATAAAGCCAAAATAAAATTGCTCGAGTAGTACGTAAGAACCAAAGGAAGCCCAAAAAAGAGTACATAATTTATTCTTTTAGAAAATTTAAAATAATTTCAGAAAATTTTTTTGGACTCTCTAAATGGGGACTATGACCGATTTTAGGTAGAACTTCTAACTTTGAATTTTTAATCTTTTCTTTAAAAATATTAGCGTATTTTAGGGGAACCATCTTATCGTTCCCTCCCCAAATAAGAAGAGTTTTGGTCCTAATTTCCAATAATTCTGGAGATAAATCTTCTTTTAATACTTTTTTAATCGTCTCTTTCATTGTCCCGTTAGCCTTAGCATAATCTCTATTTCTTAAAAATATATAAAATAAATTTCTAGCTGCGTCTTTAAATCTAGTCAAATGTTTAGGAGTAAAAATAGCATTACCAATTCTAGCTAACCAAAAAATTATTCTGGTTTTTAAACCGGGTTTAGGTTTAATTCCAGCTGAATCACAAAGAATTAATTTTTTAACTTTTTCTGGATATTGGACAGTAAATTTTATCGCTATCCTTCCACCAAAAGAATGACCAACTAAAAAAAATTTTTCTAAACCTAATTTTTTAGTAAATCTGAGAACAAAATCACTGTAATCCTTTATTTCCCAAGGTTTTGATGGAGTAATGCTTTTTCCAAAACCAGGAAAATCAGGAACAATTACTTGATAACCTTCTTTGGTTAAAATTTCTTGAACTTCTAACCAAGAATCAGAAGAACCTCCCCAGCCGTGCAAAACCAAAATCGCAGGTCCCTCTCCTGCAATTTTGTAGTTAACTTTCAAATCATCTATAACAATTTCTTTTTCTATCATTTTACCATTTTAAAGTTTAAATATTTCTGTAAAACTAAAGGAACGCGGACACTACCATCTTTTTGTTGATAGTTTTCAATAATTGCAATTAACATTCTGCCGATAGCAAAAGCAGTACCATTTAAAGTGTGCACAAATTCAAGCTTTCTGGTTTTTAAATCACGATAACGAATGTTTAATCTTCTTGCTTGGAAATCAGTACAATTTGAAGTAGAATGGGTTTCTCGATAACGTTTTTGAGAGGGAAGCCAAGCTTCAATATCATATTTTGCAGCTGCTGGTCTTCCTAAATCTCCGGTACAAATTTGTACAACTCGATAAGGAATTTTTAAAGCCTGCATTAGTTTTTCTTCCATCTCTAAAAAGAATCGGTGTTCTTTTTTTGATTCTTCTGGATAGCAAAAACTAAACATCTCGACCTTATTAAATTGATGAACACGAAATATTCCTCTAGTATCTTTTCCATAAGAACCTGCTTCTCGGCGGAAACAAGTAGAAAAACCGAGATATCTTTTAGGAAGTTCTTTCTCTGGGAAAATTTCGTCAGCGTGCATCACTCCAATCGATTGCTCAGAAGTTCCAATTAGATAAAGATCATCTTGAGGAAGATAATATGCTTCTTCCTTATCAGATTGCTCTAAATATCCCATACCCCTGGCCATTTCTGATTTTAACATCACTGGTGGAATTACTGGAATAAATTTTTCTTTAGTTAGGGTATCGAAAGCAAAATTTATTAAAGCAAATTCGATCAAAACAGCTTCTCTTTTTAGATATCCAAACCTGGTCCCAGAAACTTTAGCTGCTCTTTTTACATCAATTAAATCGAGTTTTTGAGCTATTTCTAAATAATCCTTTGGTTTAAAATCAAATTTGGGTTTTTCTCCAACTTCTTTTAAAACCACGTTGTCTCTCTCATCTTTTCCAATGGGTACCTCGTCTAAGGGTAGATTGGGAATTTGTAAGAGTAAATTTTTACGTTTCTTTTCTAATTCATTAATAGCTGTTTCCCGACTTTTAATCTTAAATTTTAATTCTTTTGCCTTCTTAATTATCTCTTTATCTGGCTTACTTTTGCTTAATTGATTTAAAGCTGCGCGCCAGGATTCGTATTCTTTTTGATATTCTCGAAGAGTTTTGTCTATTTTCAAAATCTCATCTATATTAACCTTAACCTGTTTTCTTTGGCAGCCCTTTTTAACAATTTCTGGATTTTGACGAATGAACTTTATATCGAGCATAACTTCATTTCGGTCTCATTGTGGGAAAAAGTATTACTTCCCGCAAAGAATGGGAATCGGTCAATAAAGCTACCAGCCTGTCGATTCCCATTCCAAAACCAGCAGCTGGCGGCATACCGTATTCTAAAGCGGTTATAAAATCCGTGTCCATTCTTTGAGCTTCTTCAAATCCTTCCTTAAAAAATTTCTCTTGTTCTTCAAACCTTCTTCTCTGTTCAATAGGGTCATTTAATTCAGAGAAAGCATTAACGATTTCCCAAGAAGCGATTACTAATTGGAAATTAGCTAATTTTCTGGAATCCTTCTCTAAGGCTTTAGCTAAAGGAAAGGCACCTTGGGGATGATTAATAACAAAAGTTGGTTGTAAAATCTTTGGTAAACAGGATTTTTTATATATTTCGTCAGCAACTTCTGCCTTACTACTACCTTTTGAGGGTTCAATCCCCAATTTTCTCGCTTCCTTTTTGAGCGCTTCGAGATTAATTTCTTCAAGATTAATTTTTGTGTATTTCCTAATCAAGCTATTAAACTCTATTCTTGGCCAGGGGGATTTAAAATTGATTTTTTTTCCTTCATATTTAATTTCTAATTTACCGAATAATTTCTTTACTAAGTTCTCAAACATTCTTTCAGTTAATTTCATTAATTCTTTGTAATCAGAATAGGCCCAATAGAATTCCAACATGGTAAAATCAGGATTATGAGACCTATCTACCCCTTCATTACGAAAACACTTTCCGAGTTCATAAACTTTCTCAAAACCACCCACTAATAACCTTTTTAGATATAATTCTGGAGAAATTCTGAGGTATAGATCAATATTTAAGGCATTAAGATGAGTTTTAAATGGTTTGGCCTTTGCTCCACCGTAAATTGGTTGTAAAATCGGGGTCTCCACCTCTAAAAATCCTTCTCTTTCTAAAAATTCCCTAATTTCTTTAATAATTTTTGAGCGTAATTCAAATTTTCTTTTTACTTCCGGATTAAAAATCAGATCTAGATATCTTTTTCTAAATCTTTCTTCAATGTCTTTCAAACCATGCCACTTTTCTGGCAACGGTAATAAACTTTTAGCTAACATTTTATAGTCAGCCACCTCTATGGTCTTTTCTCCTTTCTTCGTTTTAAATAAAACTCCTCTTATTTCAATAAAATCTCCGATATCAAAATTATCTAAGAAAAATTCAAACGCCGACTCCCCCACTCTATCTTTTCTTAAAAATGCTTGAATTTTTCCTGTTCCATCTTCGATATCAATGAATAGAGAACCTCCATGGGATCTTAATGAACGAACTCTTCCCACTAAAATTATTTCTTTTTTACTAGAAGATATTTTATTAAAATCTCTAAGAGCTTCAGATATTCTATGAGTTCTTTTACTTTTTTCTGGATAAGGGTTAATTAAGGCTTTTTTAATCGCTTCTAATTTTTTAATTCGATTTTTTCTTATCTCATCAATTATACTCATATGTTTAATTTTAGCTTAAAATGCTTCTCATTTCAAGGTTCTTGAGCGAAGCCGAAGGTTCTTATTTTTTTTCGCTTGAAAAGTACCATTCTAAAATAGATTTTGCTACCGGTAAAACAGCTGCCTGAATTCCTTCTACATCTTCAATCATTAAGGTAAGAACAATCTTTGGGTTATCATAAGGAGCGAAAACAGTTATCCAGTTGTGATAATGATCGTTACCTAACTCAGCTGTTCCAGTTTTAGCGGCTGCCTCCACCGGCAGAGAATTTAACAAAATAGCTGAAGCTTTTGGACTATTTTTACCTGTAACTGCTTGTCTCATTCCTTCTCTGACAATTTGAAGATTCTCAGGACTAATAAAATTTTCTTTAATAATCTTCGGTTTAAACTCCTTAATGGTTTCAAGCAATCCTTCTTTATCTTTAACAATAGCTTTAACAACTTCTGGTTGATAAAGTTTTCCGTTGTTAGCGATAGCAGCAAAAGCAGTAACAACTTCTAGCGGAGTAATCTGAAGATAACCTTGACCTATCGCCAAATTATAGGTATCACCATCCCACCAACCTTGGTTCCAAGTTCTTTTTTTCCATTCTTTGTCTGGAATAAAACCAGCTATCTCACCTGGTAAATCAATTCCTGTTTTTTTATCCCAACCGAATAACTCAAGATATTCTTTAATTTTAGTTGGCCCTAAACCTTCTTGATTTTTATACCCTCCACCAACAGTATAGAAATATACATTGCAAGATTCGGCAATAGCTTTTCTCATATCAGTCCAACCATGAATAGTCCAATCTTTTTTTGTTGAAGAGGCATTAGGAATCCAAGGGTTGGGAATTGTAATTTTCCCTTGACAGTTAATTTTTTTATTGGGATCGATAATATCTTCTTCTAAAACTGCTGAAGCAATTAAAGGTTTAATTGTAGAACCAGTTAAATATCGACCAGAAATTGCCCGATTAAAAAGAGGTTTATTTGGGTCTTCTAAAACTTTTTTAAGAGTTTCTGGGTTAGCTCCTTTTTGAAATAAATTATTATCAAAACTCGGAAGAGAAACCAAAGAAAGAATACCTCCAGTTTCAGGATCTAAAGCTACCGCCACCGCTTTTTTTGTTCCAAGTTCATTAAGCTTTTCCTTTAATTCCTCCTCGATCTTTCTTTGTAACTCCGAATCTAACCACAGAATCAAACTTTTTCCTGATTCTGGTAAAGAAATAATTTCTTTGGAAATAATATTTCCCCGTGCATCCCTCTCTATTCTTAGCTTACCGGGACTCCTCCGGAGGATTTTCTCATAATAATTCTCTACACCGGTTCTGCCAACCCAATCTTCAATTGAATAAAATTCTGGTTCTTTTTTTAATTCCTCAGCTTTTATTTTCCCAGTATAACCAATGAGGTGAGCAAAAGTTTCTCCATTCTCATAATATCTAATGGTGTTATTATCAATTTCAAAACCAGGAAGTTCTTTAATTTTTGTTTCCAATAAAACAAGTTCTCGCTGGGAAAGACCCTCAGCTATTACAATCTGAGAATTTTCGTTTTCTTCTATTTTTTCTTTTAATAATTGAAAATCTTTGTTTAAAATTTGGGAAACTTCTCTTAAAACCTTTTCTTTTTCAGCTTCAGATTGAGGAAGATTATTCTTCTGGCAAATCAAATCAAAAGCTGGTTTGTTAAAGACTAATTGTTTTAAATTTCGATCATAAATCACTCCTCTTTCGGCCTGAATTTGATGTAAAATATATTTATTCTCTTTGGCTAATTCTGAAAATTTTTTTCCTTCTGCTATTTGAAATTGAAAGGTTTTTGAGAAAAGAACCAATATTAAAAAAATCGAAACAAATAGAAAACCATTAAGAATTCTTCTCAAGAGAGGTACCTCTAATCTTTTCTCTGAAATTCCCAATTCAGCTTCTCTTTTTTTTGCTAAGGAATCTAAAAGAATCTCATGTGGCTCAATATCATCAGATTTTCTCGATGATCGGAAAAGAAACATATCTTCTTAAAACAAAATTAATGAAGAGAGAAATAATTATTAAAATTAGAGTATAAAACCCAAAAAAACCAAAATGATTTAAAGAGAAAACATCTAAATAGAACCCCCCAATGACAGTGGAACCAAAAATAAACCAAAAATCTTTGAAAGTAAAAAGGTTAATTATAATTACCGCAATTAAGACTAAATTAGGAACCATACCTCGAATACTAAAATGAACTAAAAAGCTACTCTGAAAAAGGGTTAAAAAATAAAACCCTAAAATTAAAATAATTATTTTTTTAAGCATTAAAATTTTACAATAATAAACAAATCATTAATATTTTGAAGAGTAAAACCTGCTTCTATTTCTGCCCTCTGCCAAGGTTCGACGTCTGATTTTTTCACCTCTTTGATTGTACCTACCAAAAGCCCCTCTGGAAAAATCCCACCCATAGCTGTAGTAACAACAAGATCTCCTTTTAAAATTTCTTTATCTTTAGGAATAAGATCAAGATAAATTTTTGAACTCCCCTTTCCTTTTACAACTCCATAAATTTCTTTGTCTGAAATTTTGGCATCAAAAGAAATATCTTTATTAGAAGTTAAAATAACTTCGGAAAAATCTTGATAAACTTTTTCAATCTTTCCTAAAAGTATTTTTTGGTTGGTAATCACCGGTAAACCTTTAGAAACACCATCCTTTAACCCTTTGTCTATTAAAAGAGAATCTTGAGAAATGTCTTTACTAATGGCTTTCGAAAGAATTAACTGAAAATCTTTTTCTAATCCAATGTTTAGAGCTTCCCGAAGAAATTCATTCTCTTCTTTAAGTTCCTTTAAACGAACATTTTCAGTTAATAATTCTTGGATTTTTCTACGAAGAACTTCGTTTTCTTCAGTTAAAATTTTTGTTTTCCAGATAGCTCCAAAAAATTCCGAAGTTTTCATTCCTGTTTGCCAGAAAGTTTTTTGAATTGGTGCTGAAATAAAATAAAAAAAATTTCTAACCTCCTTCGAAAAACCGGTCAAATTTAAGATAATAAAAACAATAATTATTAAAAATAAAATTAAAAAAATTTTAGAAGAAAAAATGGTCTTCATTAAATTAATTCTATCACAAAATTAAGGGGCTTGACAGAAGTTTAGGGTAAAATATAATGTCATTAGCATTTAAAAAGGTCGAGAAAGTATTTGCATCAAAAAACTAAATTCTCCTAAAAATCGTTATGATTGGAGACAAAATATACACTTTACCAGTCAATCAAGAAGACGAAGAACTCGGAGAAGAATTATCAGAACCTGAAGAGAATCTAGAAGAAGGCGACGATTGGGATGAAGATATTGAATAAAGAAATAATATTGAAACAACAAAAACCTCCCGAGAACATCGGGAGTTTTTGTTTTTAAATTAAAAAGGATGCTAAGGTGGCAGCTACCTACTTTCGCGAAGAAAAACTTCACTATCATCGGCCTTGAGCTATTTCACCTCTGTGTTCGGTATGGGAACAAGTGGGACAAGCTCAGTATAGCCGCCACCTTAACATCCTTTTAAATACAAAAATTATGCGATCATTAATTGTTAGCCAAGTATGATTTATTAGTACTGCTCGGCTAAATGCATTGCTGCACTTACACCTACAGCCTATCAACCCTGTCATCTTCAGGGAATCTAAGAGTCCTAATCTTGGGGTGGGCTTCGAGCTTAGATGCTTTCAGCTCTTATCCCTTCCTGACTTAGCTACCCAGCTATGCTCCTGGCGGAACAACTGGTAGACCAGAGGTCAGTTCGTCTCGGTCCTCTCGTACTAGAAACGACTCCCCTCAAGACTCGACGCCTGCGGTAGATAGGGACCAACCTGTCTCACGACGGTCTGAACCCAGCTCACGTACCGCTTTAATGGCCGAACAGGCCAACCCTTGGGAGCTGCTTCACCCCCAGGATGCGATGAGCCGACATCGAGGTGCCGAACAGGGCCGTTGATGTGGACTCGCGGGCCCTACTAGCCTGTTATCCCCGGGGTAACTTTTGGCTGATGATCTTCCCCGTTTCTACAACCACGGGGTCGGTTCACTAAGTTCTGGTTTCCCAACTGCGCGAGTTATCCCTCTTGCAGTAAAGCCGGCTTTTGCCTTTGCACGACCAGCACGATTTCCATCCGTGCCTAGCCGACCTTCTAAACGCCTCCGTTACTTTTTAGGAGGCAAGCGCCCCACTTAAACTGACCATCAAACACTGTCTCCCGCAAAAAAGCAGGATTAGAATAAAGATCTTAAAAGACGGGTGTTTCATTGACGGCTCCATCCTGACCGGAATCAGGACTTCAAAGCCTCCCCGCTACACTACGCATTCAAGACCAAAATTCAATGCTTGACTACAGTAAAGCTCCCGGGGTCTTTCCGTCTAGCCGCAGGTAACCGGCATCTTTACCGGTATTGCATTTTCACCGGGCTCCTCGTTGAGACAGTCCCCCAGTCGTTAGGCCTTTCGTGCGGGCCAGAACTTACCTGGCAAGGGATTACGCTACTTTAACACGGTTATAGTTACCGCGGACGTTCACTGGCGCTTCACTCACTCAGCATTTCTCGACAGAGTCGGGAAAAACCGGCGAGATTAACGTTCCAGCACTGGTCAGGCCTCAGCCCCTATACTTCTTTTTACAAATTAAGCAGGGACCTGTGTTTTTGGTAAACAGTCGCCAGGGGTACTTTCGCTGCGTCCTCCATCATTTCTGATGAAGGAAGGTCTTATCCCGAAGTTACGACCACTTTTTTGCCGAGTTCCTTAACGAGGTTTCACCCGTTCACCTTGGTGTATTAGCACCAGCCCACCTGTGTCAGTTTGCGGTACGGTTCCCTTACTTTTAACCCTACGAGTTTTTCTAGGCAGTCGATTCATCCAGAATGGGAGAAATGTTCTCCCGAAGGAAATCCAGTTATCCCACTGGACTACTCAACTGCGTCACTCTTCAGAAAAATAAGGGAGGGCAGGAATATTAACCTGCTATCCATCAGCTACACCTTTCGGCTTTGCCTAAGGACCGCCTAACCCTTGGATGACAACCATTGCCAAGGAAACCTTGGGTTTCCGGTGTCCCGAGCTTTCATCGGGATTGCGGTTACTCATGCCAACATTCTCACTTCTCTTCGCTCCACCAAATGTCACCATTTGACTTCTCCGCGAAGAGAACGCTCCCCTACCAACCTCGCCCTCCAGGCGAGGAAATCCTAAATCCTAATTTCTAAATTCTAAACTATATGTTTTGAATTTTGAATTTGGAATTTTGAATTTGTTTAGAATTTAAAGTTTTGTGCTTAGAATTTCCTTGTCCGAAGGACAAGGCTTCTTATCTTCGGTACCAGACTTAGCCCCGTAAATCTTCGGCGCGAAACTCCTTAATTAGTAAGCTATTACGCACTTTTTAAAGGATAGCTGCTTCTAAGCTAACCTCCTA
>CAZVTU010000011.1:0-15321 GCA_964630295.1 uncultured Candidatus Saccharibacteria bacterium | reverse complement strand
AACTATTTATGGTGACGGAAAACAGGTTAGAGATGTTTTGTATGTTGATGATTTAATTAGAGCTTATGATTCTGCCTTCAAAAACATTAAAAAAACTCAAGGAAGAGCTTATAATATTGGTGGCGGATCCGCATTTTCTCTTTCGATTTGGGAATTATTTGAAATTTTAGAAAAATTTGCTGGTAAAAAATTTAAATATAAATTTGGACCTTGGCGCCCAGGTGACCAAAAAATTTATATTTCAGATATTGGACAAGCTAAAAAAGATTTCGGCTGGCAACCTAAAATTTCTCCTAAAGAAGGAGTAAAAAAACTCTATAATTGGATTTCTCAAAACAAAAATCTTATTAAAAAAGCCGGGGTATTTAAAAAGTGATTCGAAAATTAAAAATCGAAAAAGATTTTAAACGACCTTGGGGCGGATTTATTAAATTTATTGATAATTCCCCCTGTACAGTAAAAATCCTTCGAATTAAAAAGGGAGAAAGTTTATCATTACAGTCTCATAAATTAAGAAGAGAATTTTGGTATCTAGTTTCTGGGAAAATCAGAGTAACTCTTGGCAAAAGTTTAAAGAAGTTAAAAAAGAAAACTTTGAGAGAAGGAGGATATATTTTCATCCCTAAAAAATTTCTTCATCGGGCAGAGGCTTTAGAATTTTCAAAAATTTTAGAAATTTCAATCGGAAAATTTAGCGAAAAAGACGAAATAAGAATTGAAGATAAATATAAAAGAAAAAGTCCTAATTAGGCGGACGTGGCGGAACTGGAATACGCGTTAGGTTCAGGACCTAATGCCCCTTAAGGCTTGTGGGTTCGAATCCCACCGTCCGCACTATGAAAAAAGTAAAAGGTAATCTTAAAATAATTCCTCTTGGCGGTTTAGGAGAAGTTGGAAGGAATATGATGCTCTTAGAATGGCAAGAGAAGATTTTGATTTGCGATATGGGTTTTCGAATGCCAGAAGAAGATATGCCCGGTATTGATTACATTGTTCCTAATATTAATTATTTAAGAGATAAACAAAAAAACATCTTAGGGATTGTTTTCACTCATGGCCATTATGATCATATTGGTGCCGTTCCCTATTTAATTGAAAAGATCTGGCATCCTAATTTGGAGTTCTATGCTTCTCCTTTAACTCGGGGAATAATTTTAAAAAGACAAGATGACTTTCCTAATTTGCCGAAATTAAATATTACTGAAGTTAAGGACGGCTCAAGAATTAAAATTGGTCCTTTTAAGATTGAATTTTTTCGGCAAAACCATAATATTCCAGATAATTTAGGTTTATTTATTGAAACTCCTGTCGGTAATATTTTACACACTTCCGATTTTAAATTTGATCCCAATCCCGTAAATGATTTACCGACTAATTTTCAGAAATTAAGAAATCTCGGTAAAAGGAAAATTCTCCTCCTTCTTTCTGATTCCACCGGAGCCGAAGAAGAAGGACATTCTCTTTCTGAAAAAACGATTGAGAAAAATTTAGAAGAAATCTTTAAAAAATCAACCGGTAGAATTTTCGCTGCTACTTTTGCTTCATTAATTAATCGAATCCAACAAATTATTTCTCTATCAGAAAAATACAGAAGAAAAGTAGCAATTGAGGGATATTCAATGAAAACGAATGTAGAGATTAGTAAAATTTTAGGTTATATCAAAACGAAAAAAGGGACACTTATTAACGCTAAAGAGATTAAAAATTTGCCTGATTCAAAGATAACAGTTTTGTGTACCGGCGCTCAGGGAGAAGGCTCCGCAGTTTTAATGAGAGTGGCCCAAAAAGACCACCCCATTCTTCGTTTTAAACATGGTGATATGGTTATTCTTTCTTCCTCGGTTATCCCTGGAAACGAAAGAACAGTCCAAATTCTTAAAGATAGTATTTTACGACAGGGGGCTAAAGTTTTTCATTATAAGATGATGGATATCCATGCTGGTGGTCACGCTCAGAAAGAGGAATTAAAAGAAATGATTAAAATTATGAGGCCAAAATTTTTCCTGCCGATTCATGGCCAATATTCAATGTTAGTTGCTCATTCTGAAATTGCCAAAGAAGTGGGTATTCCTGAGAAAAATATAATCGTAGCAGAAAACGGTCAAATTATTAATCTAAATCAAAAGATGATTTCTATTGAAAAAACAATGGTTCCTTCAAATTATGTAATGGTGGATGGTTTAGGAATCGGGGATGTTGGAGAAGTGGTTTTGAGAGATAGACAAATTTTAGCCAAAGATGGAATGTTTGTTATTGTGGTAGTAGTGGATAAGCAAACTGGAAAAGTTAGGGGCTCCCCTGATATAATATCAAGAGGGTTTGTTTATTTAAGAGAATCGAAGGGATTGTTAAGAGATACTAGAAAGAAAGTAATTGAAATCGTTCATCGAGCAACAGGTTCAGGAGGAGCGGTAAATTGGAGTTATATTAAAGATGAAATTCGCAACAAAATCGGTCAGTTTTTCTTTAATAAAACTCAGAGACGACCGATGATCTTGCCAGTTGTAATTGAAGTCTAAAAATATGGAGGTTGAACCTCAATATATTTATGAGAGTTTTTAGTGGTATTCAACCAACAGGCGACATTCACATCGGAAATTATTTAGGAGCTATTAAGCAATGGGTAGAACTTCAACAAAATTATGAATGTATTTTTTGTATTGTTGACCTTCATGCTCTAACTGCTCCCTACGACCCAAAGACTCTCAAAAAATTAATTTTGGAAAAAGCAATTACATATTTAGCAGCTGGTATTGATCCTGAAAAATCAATAATTTTTGTTCAATCTCAAATCCCTGAACATACTGAATTAACCTGGCTTTTAAACACAGTCACCCCAGTCGGAGACTTAACCCGAATGACTCAATATAAAGAAAAATCAAAAAAATTTAAACAAAATCTGAATGCTGGCCTTCTTAACTATCCAATTCTAATGGCAGCTGACATTTTACTTTATCAGACTGACATCGTCCCTGTGGGGGAAGACCAAAAACAACATGTTGAATTAACAAGGACTATTGCTCGAAAATTTAACCAAAGATTTGGTCAAACTTTTAAAGTTCCGGAAGTAAGATTACCAAAAACCGGAGCCAGAATAATGAGTCTAACAAATCCAACAAAAAAAATGTCTAAAACTGATAAACCAGAAAGTTATATTGGTCTCTTCGATACACCAGAACAAATCAAAGAAAAAATTATGAAAGCAGTAACTGATACCGGTAAAGTTATAAAATACGACCTCAAAAAGAAACCAGGAATTTCTAATCTTTTAACAATTTACTCATTACTTTCTGGAAAAACCATCAAAGAATTAGAGAAGAAATTTAAAGGTAGAGGTTATGCTGAATTTAAAAAATCTTTAACTGAGTTAGTAATCGATTCTTTAGAACCATTCCATCGAAAAAGAAAAGAGCTTCTTAGCCGAGAAGTTTATGTTAGAGAAATTTTAGAACAAGGAAGAAAGAGGGCTCAAATTTTAGCTCGCTCAACCATTCAAGAAGTTAGAAAGAAGATGGGTCTTTCTTTCTAGTAATTTTTTATTTTTAGCCTCAACAACCAATCGCATTAGAGGTTCAGTATGTGAAGGACGTACTAGAAACCACCAATTTGAAAAATCAATACGAATTCCGTCTATCTTTGAAATTTTTCCATCTTTAAATTTTTTCTCTAAAGCTTTTAAAATCTTTTTTTTATTTCTCACTTTAAAATTTAACTCGCCAGAATGATAATATTTTTTGAAAGGCTTTATTATTTCCGAAAGAGATTTATTGGTCTGGGAGATAATTTCTAAGATTTTAAATAAAACAAAAATAGGCGCCTCACAGAAATAATGCTTCTTTAGATAATAATGACCGGATAATTCTCCAGCGAAAATAATATTCTCTTTTCTCATTTTTTCTTTAATGAAAGAGTGTCCAACTCTTCCTTTTATCGGAATACCTCCTTTTCTTTGAATTATTTCTCTAACGATATTACTAGAGCGAACATCATAAAGAATCTTCTTTTTTGGATTTTTTTCTAAAATCAGCTCGGCAAGTAGAGCAGTAATTAAATCTCCAGAAATAACTTTTCCCTTTTCATCAACAAAAATAATTCTATCTCCATCACCATCAAAAGCGATTCCTAAATTAGCTCTTTTCTTCCTCACCATTTGAGTGAGTGTTTTTAGATTCTCTTTTAATAAAGGATCTGGATTGTGATGAGGAAAAGAACCATCCAGTTTAGAATAGAGATGATAAATTCTACATTTTGTTTTCTTAAAAATTTCTGACACAACAATTCCTGAAACAGCATTAGCTGTATCAATCACAATTTTCAATGGAGCTATTTTTTTTCGATTAAAATCTTTAAAATTAAAATTAAGATATTCTTTTAAAACTCTTTTCTTTAATATCCTCCCCTTCCTTTCACCTTCAAATTTATCTATTAAAACTAACTTTTTAATTTCTTTTATTCCGCTTTTCCCACTTATTGGTATAGCTTTTTCTCTAACTAATTTAAACCCATTATATTGTGAAGGATTGTGAGACGCTGAAATTTCTATCCCTCCATCGAATTTAAAATGAGCTACTGCGAAATAAAGTATTGGAGTTGTTGCAAGACCAATATCAACTAAATTAGCTCCTTGATCAACAATTCCTTTAGCTAAAGCTTTAAAAAGAAAGGGTGAAGAAAGACGGTTGTCTCTCCCAACTACAATTTTTGGTTTTTTCTTTTTCAAAAACTTAACGAAAGCTCGACCAATAAGATAAGCCACTTCAGAATTAATTTCTTTAGGATAAATTCCCCGAATATCGTAAGCTTTGAAAATCTCAGAATTGATTTTCATATGCCTTGCTTAGTTATATTATTTATTATATCAATAGCTAAAAACTTTACCAATTTTGTATTAATAAATATACGGGTGTATAATTATTAATAATGAAGGGAGTTACTAAAATAAAAATAAGATATTACTCTAGAGAGGTTTTAAAATATTTACTTTTGACTGGAGTCGTTTATGTTGCTGCTTTCTCGCCTTATTTTGCTTTAAACCTATTTAAAAATATTCCCAAAATAAAGAAAAGCTTATCTAAACAGAAAGCAGCTAATATCTTTAATTATCTAAAGAGAAGGGGGTTAATTGAAATCAAAAGGAAAGGATATGATGTTCAGATCGCCTTGACTAAAGAAGGAAAGAAACTAGCCGGGAAATATCAGGTAGATGACTTAGAAATCGAAAAACCTAAAAAATGGGATAAAAAATGGAGATTGGTTATTTTTGATATCCCTGAGACTTCTAGACTTATTCGAGATATCTTTAGAAGAAAATTAAAAGAATGGGGATTTTATCGAATTCAACAAAGTGTTTGGATAACTCCCTATCCCTGTCAGGAAGAAATAGCGCTTTTGAGGGAATTTCTAAGCGTGGATAAAAAAGGAATTCAAATTTTAGAAGTAGTCAAATTAGAAAATGAAAACTTTTTCAAAAAAGTCTTTAACCTTTAAATGTATTAATAATTCAACGGCCGTATAATTATTAATATGACGATGGTTATTAATATAAGGGGAGGTTGACTTTTAATTTTTAAAGAAGTATCATAATTTTATGAGTTTTTCAGTAGGTATTGTTGGACTTCCCAATGTTGGTAAGTCCACCTTATTTAAAGCCCTAACTAAAAAACCGGTTGATATTGCTGCCTACCCTTTTACTACTGTTCACCCTAATTATGGGGTAGTAATCGTGCCCGATGAGAAGTTGGAAAAAATAGCCTCAATTATTAAACCCGAAAAAACAACTCCTACTATCATTGAATTTGTTGACATTGCCGGTTTAGTAAAGGGTGCCCATAAAGGAGAAGGTTTGGGTAATCAGTTTTTAGCCCATATCAGAACTTGTGATGCCATTTTGGAAGTGGTTAGAGCTTTTGAAGATAAAAATGTTGAGCATGTTACCGGTGAAATTAATCCAGAAAGCGATATTGAAACAGTTAAAGTTGAGCTTTTAATGAAAGATATAGAAACTTTAGAAAACTTAATTGCTAAATTAGACAAAGAAGCTAAAACTAAAGATAAAAAAACTCTTCGTAAATTAGACCTATTAAATAAACTTAAGGATTTTGTTTCTCGCGGGAAATTAATTTCCGAGATAGATCTAACCGAAGAAGAAAAAGAAAGCATTAAAGAACATCAATTTTTGACCTTAAAACCGATCTTTTATATTTTAAATACTAATAGTGGTCCTAAAACTCTTCCTGAGAAATATCCTGCCTATTTAGCAATGAATTTAAAAGAAGAAGAAGAAATTTCCGAATTAACTGAGGAAGAGATTAAAGAACTAGGAATACGTTCTCGTCTTGACCCACTAATTCTGAATTGCTACAATATCCTTGATTTAATTACTTTTTACACAGTAGCAGGAGGAAAAGAAGTTAGAGCTTGGACGTTACCACGAGGATGGAAAGCACCGGCTGCCGGCGGTAGAGTCCATTCTGATTTTGAAGAAAGGTTTATTAGGGCAGATGTAATTAATTGGGAGAAATTAGCTGCAGCTGGCAGTTGGAAGAATGCCCGAGAAAAAGGGTGGATTCAAACTGTTGGTCGAGATTATGTCGTCCAAAATGGTGATGTTATTGAATTTAAAATCTAAACTATGAAAAACTACGAATTAACTTATTTAATCTCGCCAGAATTGTCTGAAGAAGAGGCTAAAAAACTTCAAGAAAAAATTATTTCCCTTATCCAAGAAGAAGGTGGAATTTTAAATGAAACAGATTCACTTTTAGTGAGGAAATTAGCTTATCCAATAAAAAAACAAACTCAGGCTTATTTGGCAGTCTTAGAATTTCAGTTAGAACCAGGAAAGTTAATTAATCTTGAAAAAAAATTAAAGTTAGAAAATCAAATTCTTCGTTACCTAATCATAACTAAAAAAATACCAAAAGTTGTTTCTAGGGTTCCAAAAGTATCCATCTTTCCTAAAAAACCACGAGTTGCTCCGAGGAAAAAGGTCGAATTAAAAGAAATTGAGAAAAAACTAGAAGAAATTTTAAAAGAATAATTATTACAGTTTCCTAGTTTGCTTGCTTCTACTCGCAAATTGGGGTAATAAAAATGAATCTAAATAAAGTAATTTTAATTGGTAGGTTAACTCGCGACCCCGAAACTAAAGCTCTTCCTTCAGGACAATCAGTAACTTCTTTTGGAATGGCCACCGATCGTTTTTTTACTGATAAATCTGGTCAAAAACAACAACAAACAGAATTTCATAATATTGTCCTTTTTGGAAAATTAGCTGATATCGCTTCTCAATACTTAAATAAAGGTTCTTTGGTTTTGGTAGAAGGGAGGTTAAGAACAAGAACTTGGCAAGATTCAGCTGGAAATCAACGCTCCCGAACTGAAATTATTGGAGAAAGGATTCAATTGGGCCCGAGGTCAGCTGGTCGAGTCGCTCCCTCGGAAGCGCCTCAAGAAACCCCACCCGAGGAAATTCCAGTCATTGAAGAAGACGAAATCGATATTAAAGATATACCTTTTTAAAAATGGAGTGTTATTTTTGTCAAAGAAACATTAAAGATATTGACTTTAAAAATACTCAACTTTTGAGAAGATTTATTTCAGGTTCAGGAAAAATAAAACCAAAAAAAAGAACTGGTATTTGTTCCAGTCATCAACGAAAATTAGCCAAAGCCATTAAAAGAGCTCGTGTTTTAGCCCTTCTCTCGCCGACTTCTAAGTAAAGCCTCTTTAATTTTTTTTGTAATCGCTGGATTTTCTTTTAAAAACCCTTTACTTGACTCCATTCCTTGACCAAGTTTAGTATTTTCAAATTGAAGCCAGCTCCCTGACTTTTTTATTATTCCTGCCTTAATGCCGGCATTTAAAAGGTCAGATAAATAAGAAATTCCCTCGTTATAAAAAATATCAAATTCCGCAGTTTTAAAAGGTGGAGCTACTTTATTTTTTACTATTTTTGCTCTAATTCTAGAACCAATAATTTCATCCTTTTGTTTAATTTGAGCAATTCTTCTTAAATCAATTCTTACTGAAGCGTAAAATTTTAGAGCTAAACCTCCTGGAGTAGTTTCGGGATTTCCAAACATCACTCCAATTTTCATTCTTGTTTGATTTAAGAAAATGACTACGGTTTTCGTTTTGGAAATAATTCCTGATAATTTCCTCAAAGCCTGACTCATTAATCTTGCCTGAAGACCAATCTGGAAATCTCCCATTTCTCCAGCAATTTCGGCTTTAGGCACTAAAGCAGCTACTGAATCAACGACAATCGCATCTACCTCACCTGACCTCACTAAAGTTTCTACAATCTGTAAAGCCTGTTCACCAGAATCTGGTTGAGAAATTAAAAGATCATCTACATTAACTCCAATTCTTTTAGCATAGTCTGGGTCTAGAGCATGTTCAGCATCAACAAAAGCTCCCACTCCTCCTTTTTTTTGAGCTTCAGCTAAAATATGTAAAGCCAAGGTGGTTTTACCAGAACCTTCTGGCCCAAATATCTCAACCACCCTCCCTCGAGGTACTCCTCCTACTCCCAAAGCTAAATCAAGGGAAATAGACCCAGTAGGAATTATATCAACGTCCACTGCCCTCGCTTCTCTTAACTTCATAATCGCTCCTTCACCAAATCTCTGTTTTATTTCTTCCACTGCCTCTTGAAGATCCCTTTCTTCTTTTTTCTTCTCTCTTTTTTTTGTCATAATTTGATTATATTATTTTTTTAAACTTTTCGCCAACCTTCTTCATCTACGTCATTTTCTTGCCCTTGACTTTCAGTGCCAAAATAAACTTCTCTTGGTTTAGCTCCCTCAGCTGGTCCCACTACCCCTCTTTCTTCAAGCATGTCTATTAATCTGGCTGCTCGAGCATAACCAACCCGTAATCTTCTTTGCAATAAAGAAGCTGAAGCCTTTCTTGCCTCAATCACAACTCTTTTTGCTTCTTCATATAAAGGATCTTCCCCTTCGGTAACTCCTTCAAGCTCACCTTCTCCCTCAGCCAAACTTCTTTCAAGTTCTTTAGCTAAATGATTTTCCAAGATCCCAGGACCTATTTTTAGACCTTCAGTTTTCACCTCCGATCTAATCCAATCTGTCACCTTTTTTACTTCTTTCTCGGAAACATAAGCTCCTTGGATTCTCTTTGGTTTAACAATTTCAGCTGAGAGAAAAAGCATATCTCCCATTCCTAAAAGTTTTTCCGCCCCAGCCGTATCTAAAACCGTCCTTGAGTCAATTTGGGAAGCAACTTGAAAAGTAATCCGTGAAGTAATATTAGCTTTAATTAATCCAGTAATTACCTCTACCGAAGGTCGTTGGGTGGCTACTACTAAATGAATACCTACCGCTCTCGCCATTTGAGCCAGTCTAACAATTCCTGCCTCAACTTCTCTTCCTTTAGCTGCCATTAAATCTGCTAATTCATCGATAATTAAAACAATATAAGGTAAGGGTTCTTCATTTTCTTTCATAACTTTCTCATTGTAGCTATCGATATTCCTCGAACCATTAGTTGATAAGACATCAAATCTTCTTTCCATTTCTGAAATTAACCATTTTAAAGCTGTGACGGTTTTTTGAGCATCAAAAATTACTGGAGCTAATAAATGAGGGAGATCTTTATAAGTTGAAAATTCAACTCTTTTTGGATCAATTAAAATAAATCTTAGTATTTCTGGGCCATTCTGATAAAGCAAACTTAGAATCAGATTATTCAAAAAAATTGTTTTTCCGGTACCAGTAGAACCTGCTACCAAAAGATGAGGCATACGAGCTAAATCAGCGTAACAAGGATTACCAGAAACGTCTCTTCCTAAAACAAAAGTTAAAACAGATTTGGCTTCTTGAAATTGGGGATTAGAAATTAAATCTCTTAACCTTACTCGGCATCTTTCTTTGTTTGGGACTTCAATCCCCACTAATGGTTTTCCAGGAATGGGAGCTTCAATTCTGATTGGATGACTTGCTAAAGCTAAAGAAAGATTATTAGAAAGAGCAGTAATCTTAGACAGTTTAATACCCTCGGCTGGTTTTAAAGTATATTGAGTCACGGTTGGTCCAGTATTAATTTCTGACATTTCAACAGATAAGCCAAAATTCTCCAAGGTTTTTTTAATAATAGCTGAATTGGTTACTGTATCACCACCACTTGATTTTCCTTTCTCTGACTCTAATAACTCAATAGGAGGGGTCTTATATTCTTTACCAATCGAGGTTTTCAAAGAAACTGCCTTCGATTTTAGTTCAAGAGCAGGTTCAATAGTCTTTACCACTGGAGTTTCTTTTATTTTTGGTTCTACTTCTTTTACTTTAAATTTTGGTAAGAAAATTTTTTTAATTAGAGAAGGTTTTTTTTCAATTTCGACCTTCTCAACCTTTGGAACTTCTCGTAGCGGCGGTTTTCTCAAGAGATGCCAAAAAATCAACCCTCCAACTAAAATTACTCCACCGAAAATAATCTGAGTAACTAAACTCCCAAACAATTTAAAAAATGGCCAGGAAAAAATGTATCCTAACCAACCACCTGCTTTTTGCCCGAAATTAAAACTCTCCAGCATTCCCGCAATTCCCACGATTAAAATGAAGATTGCTAAGATTGCTGGTCCCAAGAATTTTTCGTAATGGGTATTTAGAAAAACTAATCCTCCCAAAGCTAAAATAAGAGGAATAATAAAAACCGCTTTACCAATTAAAAAAGTAAGGCCATCCATTAAAGCCTTACCTGCTACCCCTGATAAGTTAAAAAAACTTAAAGCGACAATTATAGCAACAACAAAGGTCACCACTCCCCAGATCCACTTCTTTGTTTCTTCGGGCAAAACAAAAAGTTTTGGCTTTTTTATCGTTTCTTTATTCTTTTTTTGACTTTTCTTGTTTCTCTTTTTCATTCTTATTTATTTTAGCATTTTCTTCTCGTCTAAAACCAGTCCCGGCCGGTATTAATTTTCCAATCACCACATTTTCTTTAAGGCCTCGGAGTTTATCTTCTTTACCCTCTAAAGAAGCCCGAATAAGTACTCTTGAGGTTTCTTGAAAGGAAGCAGCTGATAAAAAGCTATCAGTGGTTAGAGCGACTCGTGAGATTCCCAGTAAGACAGGAACACCTTTGGCTGGTTTTTTCTTTTCCTGTTTTAATTTTGCATTTTCCTCTAAAAATCTGGTTCTTTCAACGATTCCTCCAATAGTAAATGGAGTATCCCCTGGATCTTTAATTCGTATTCTTGAAAACATTTGACGGCAAATTGTCTCGATATGTTTATCGTGAATTAAAGCTCCTTGAGAGACATAAATTTTTTGAATTTCCTTAATAATATAACGTTGAGTTTCTTTAGTATTGGTTAACTTAAATAACTCTTTTAAATCTAAACTTCCTTCGCAAAGTTGCTGTCCCCTTTTTACATCTTGTCCTACCTCTACCCAAATTGCTGCTTTTGGAGGAATTTGATATTCCACAACTTCTGTTTCTTTTTTCGACTTCCTTCCTCGAGTCTTGGGCTTTGGGTTTTGACTTTTAATTTTTATTTTAATTACTCTTTCTGGAGTAATTTCGACAACTTTTCCATCGACTGCTGAAATCTCGGCTCTCCCACCGGGGGTTCGAGCTTCAAAAATTTCTTGAACTCTGGGCAACCCCATAGTAATATCTCCTCCACCAGCCACTCCTCCAGTATGAAAGGTTCTCATTGTTAATTGGGTACCGGGCTCACCTATTGCTTGGGCTGCCACAATTCCTACTGCTTCTCCTAATTTTACTAACTGATTATTTCCTAAATCCCAACCATAACATTTTTGACAGACTCCTCTAATCGATTTGCAACTCAGAGGAGAACGAACACGTATCTTTTCAACGTTCGCAGCTACTATCTTTTCTGCTTTCTCCCAATCAATAATTTCCCCTGCTTTACAGATTCGGGGGATATTTTCTAAATTTACTCGCCCCAGAATTTTATAAATAAAGTTTTGACCTATTTCATCGGCATCTTTTCTAAAAATCTCAATTCCTTCATTATCTTTACAATCTTCTTCCATAACAACAATTTCATGAGAGACATCAACTAATCTCCGAGTTAAATATCCGGCAGTAGAAGTCCGTAAAGCGGTATCGGCAGTTCCCTTTCTGGCTCCGTGAGTAGAAATAAAGTATTCCAAAACATCAAATCCTTCCTTAAAGGAAGATTTAACAGGTAATTCAATAATTTGACCAGCGGGATTAATCACTAATCCTTTCATTCCAGTCATTTGAACTGGTTGTCCCCAAGAACCTCGTGAACCAGAATCGATAACCTGATAGACTGAGCCGTCTTTTGGTAGAGTTTTAGGAACCAACTCTTCAATTTGAGTTTTTACTCGACTCCAGATTTCAATTACTTTGGCTCCTTTTTCTTCCCTTGATAAAAGACCTTTTTTAAATTGCTCTTCGATTTTCTCTACCTCTTTCTCGGCTTCAGTGATAATTTTTTCTTTCTCGGGAGGAACAATTAAATCATCCATACCCCAAGAAACTCCAGACCAAGTTGAATATTCAAAACCTAACTCCTTTATCTTGTCTAAGGTTTCTCTTACTTCTTCTGTTTTGTATTTCTCTAAAATATCTCGGCAGATTCTTTCTAAATCTTTTACTTTAATCTCTGAATTCTGAAATGGATAATTCTGAGGCAGAGCCTCATTAAAAATAATCCTTCCAACACTCGTCTCAATAAAATTATTATTTATTTTTACTTTTATTTTCGCCTTTAAATCAACTTCACCAAATTCATAAGCCAATAGCGCTTCTTCTGGAGAAGAAAAAATTTTACCTTCACCTTTAGCTTTTTCATTGATCTTTGTTAAGAAATAACAACCTAAACTAATGTCTTGGTAGAGTGTAACAATTGGTACTCCAGTGGCCGGCTTTAAAAGATTAAGAATTGATAACATAATGTCTGAAGCTTCTTTTTGAGCTAAATCAGAAAGGGGTAAGTGAACAGCCATTTGATCGCCATCGAAATCAGCGTTAAAAGCTTTGCAGACCATAGGATGAATTTGAATTGATTCTCCTTCAATTAAAACTGGCTGAAAGGCTTGAATTCCTAATCGGTGAAGGGTAGGCGCCCTATTTAATAGAACCAGTTTATCTTTAACTACTTCTTCTAAACTTTCCCAAACTTCGTCTGTTCCCTCTTCAATCAATCTGCTAGCCCCCCGAACATTATAAGCTAATTCTTTGTCTAAAAGCTTTTTAATCACAAAAGGTTTAAAAAGTTCTAATGCCATTTTTTTGGGAATACCAACTTGATGAAGTTTTAACTCTGGCCCTACTACAATCACTGATCTTCCTGAATAATCCACTCTTTTACCCAAAAGGTTTTGTCTAAAGCGACCTTGTTTTCCTTTAAGCATATCAGCTAAAGATTTTAATAATCTTTTACCTCCAGTGGTAGCTGTAGTCATAGTGCCTTTTCTCATACCATTATCAATTAAAGCATCAACCGCCTCTTGTAACATTCGTTTTTCATTCCTAACGATTACTTCGGGGGCATTAATTTCCAAGAGATATTTTAATCTGTTGTTTCGATTGATCACTCGGCGGTAGAGATCATTTAGATCGGAAGAAGCATATCTCCCACCGTCTAATTGAACCATTGGCCTCAAATCAGGTGGTAAAACAGGTAGTATTGTTAAAAACATCCATTCTGGCCTAATTCTTGCTTTTTTCATTCCCTGAAAAATTCTTAATCTGGCTAAAATTTTTCTTCGATTAGCAGGTTGAGCTTTCTCTATCTCTTTTTTTAAATTAGCTATTTCCTTATCTAGATCAATTTTCTCGAAAATTTTTCTTAAAGTTTCCGCTCCCGTTCCCGCCTCAAAAACTTCTCCATACTTCAAAGAAAGTTGGTGATATTCTGTTTCTGATAAAATTTTCAGGGGTTTTAAACTCGAAACTTCCTCTATAGCCCTATCTCTAGCTGTTTTAAGTTCTCCTAGCTTTATTTTTTCTCCTTTTTTACTTTTACCTTTCGTTTTTTGACTTTTGACTTTTTGTTTGTATTCTTTCTCGATCTCTTCCAAAGCTTTTTTCTTAGCATCTTCATTGACATTAGTAATAATATATGCAGCAAAATAAATTACTTTTTCTAACTGTTGCATTGGGATATCCAAAATCATCCCCATTCTTGAGGGAACTCCTCTTAAAAACCAAATATGAGAACAAGGGCTAGCTAATTTTATATGTCCCATTCTTTCTCGTCTGACCTGAGCTTTGGTTACCTCCACCCCACATCTATCACAAACTACTCCTTTGTAACGGATTCTTTTATATTTTCCGCAATAACATTCGTAATCTTTAGTTGGCCCAAAAATTCTCTCGCAAAAAAGCCCATCTTTTTCTGCTCTCTGAGTTCGATAGTTTATCGTTTCAGGTTTAGTTACTTCTCCATGAGACCAACTCAAAATCTCCTCCGGTGAAGCTAATTTTATTCTAATTGATTCTAAGTCTGCTACTCTCATAGTTTTATTCTTCTTTTGGTTTTTCCTTTACCTCCACACTAAGTCCAAGTGACTTTAGTTCAGCAACTAATAAGTTGAAGGAGGCGGGAATATTGGGGTTCTTAATTTCTTCTCCTTTTAATATTGCCTCATATGCTGCCGCTCTTCCCGGAACATCGTCTGACTTTATTGTAAGCATTTCCTGAAGAGTATGAGCTGCTCCATATCCTTCCAAAGCCCAAACTTCCATCTCTCCAAACCTCTGGCCCCCAAATTGAGCTTTTCCTCCTAAGGGTTGTTGGGTAATCAATGAATAAGGTCCAATACTTCTCATGTGAATTTTATCTTCCACCATGTGAATTAATTTATTCATATAAATATAACCTACCGTCACTTTCTTAGGAAAAGGAAGACCCGTCCTCCCGTCATATAAAGTAATTTTGCCATCTTCGGGTAGACCAGCTTCTTTTAATTCTTTTTTAATATCCTCTTCAGTTGCTCCAGCCAAAGCTGGACTTATTGCTCGATAACCTAAGATTTTAGCGGCATAAGCTAAGTGAGTTTCTAAAATTTGGCCAAGATTCATCCTTGAAGCTACGCTCATTGGATTTAAAATTATATCAATTGGGGTTCCATCATCTAGGAAAGGCATTTCTTCCACTGGTAAAACTTTAGAGATTACTCCTTTGTTTCCGTGACGGCCAGCTAATTTATCTCCCGCTGTAACCTTTCTTATTTGAGCCACCTCAACTTCAATCCGTTTTATTACGCCAGGCTCTAACTTGTGTCCTAACTCCCTTGAAAAAACCTTCACGTTTACAACTCTTCCTCTTTTTCCATGTTCCATTAAAAGAGAAGT
>CAZVTU010000010.1:2121-15342 GCA_964630295.1 uncultured Candidatus Saccharibacteria bacterium | reverse complement strand
GTTCGATTGTTTCTTATCAATGGGATTTTGATGGCGATGGAGACTGGGATCAAACGACTTCAGAAAATACCACAGGTTACACTTATAATTCCCCTGGCACCTACTGCGCTAAATTAAGAGTCCAAGATAATGATGGTGTTTGGAGCACTAATACCGGCAGTTGCCCTGGTGGAACTTGTACTCAAGAGATTACAGTAAATGAAGACACGACAGGTCCGACTGTTCTTGTAGCTGGAGCTCCAACCAATTGGCAAAATAGCGATGCTTCAGCTTCGGTTTCCTGTTCTGATCCTGAGACAGGGTGTGATGAAACAAGCTACAGATTAAAGATTTATTTAACAAATCCTGGTTCTTGTTCAACTAATTATTCGGATTATAATCTAACTTCTCCTCAAACTATTTCTTCTCACCAATGGGTTTGTGCTACAGCTAAAGACAATAAAGGAAATGTAGGATTTTCTTCTGATGCTGAGGAATTTAAAATTGATAAAATAAATCCTTCAGTCTCAGTTTTCGATGTTACACCAACTATTTTAAGTATTGCTAATCCTTCAGCGACTATTTCTTGGCAAGTTTCTGACTCTGGTGACTCTCATCTAAGTCACGTTGAAGTCTGGCGAACAGTTGATGCTGGAGGAACTCCTGATGACACTCAATGGCAACAGATCGGTTCTAATTATAATGCTCCAGCAGATTCCGATAATTGGTCTTCTTCTGCCACTGATTCTCCTTCAGATGGCACTTATTGGTATGGAATCCATGTTTTAGATAGAGCAGGTAATATGGAGACCGAATCAGCGCCAATAAAAGTTCAAGTTGATAAAACTAAGCCTACTGCCACTATTTATCGTTGGGACGGTTCAAACTGGGTAGTAGATACTGGCGACAGCTGGCAAAATTCCGATTTTACTCGCCGGAGTTATGATTCTGATACTGGTTTTGGTTTAGATAAATGTTATTACTATGTTTATGATAATATTGCTGGTGAAAGTACTACTGGTATTTTAGAAAGGAATTGTTCTACTTTAACTTGGGATATAAATATTAGTGTTGGTTCAGGGAAAAACTGTCCTTCCCAAGAAAGAAATGCTTGCAGTTTATATGTTTACGCCGTCGATAAAGCTGGAAATGAATCGGATCATACTTTAGCTACTTACCACATTGATTATACTCCTCCTGTAGTTGGAGAAACTTCACCAACTGCAGCTTTAGAGGGTATTTCCGAGATCTTCTCTGCTACTGTTGCAGATAATCTTGAGTTAAATTACTGCTGGCTTTATGTTGACGGAGAAAATAAGGAGTCAATGACAATTTCTCCTTCTCCTTGTCAAAATGGAGCTCCCTGTACTGCTACTACTTCTTATACTTTCTCTTCCGGAGGTACTCACACAATGTATGCTATGTGTGCCGACCAGTATGATAGTCAAGGTGGTTCTTATCTTAATTTTGCCTCAGGAAATCCAGTTAACGTAGATGTGACCGCTAATAATCTGCCCGAAATTACTGAAGGTCCTTCTGCCACTACAACTCCTCCAACTGGAGGTGCTCCCGGGATCGATTATTGTACTACTTTTACTAATCAGTCAGGTTGTCTAATTTATTTTAATGTAACTGCTACTGATACCGATGGGGACAATTTAACTTATAGTTGGATTTTTGGTGATGGTGAAAGTTCAAACGAACAAAATCCTTCCCATTATTACGCTACCGCCACTACCTACTCAGCAATTGTTACTGTTTCGGATAATAGGGGAGGAGCAGTTTCTTCAGGATTAAATTTAGCAGTTGAAGTTCCCACTCTTTCAGTTGAGTTAGGAGCTAACCCTTCTACCGGTGTCGACTCTTTGTCTAATGTTGATTTAACCGCCACCACTTCTGGTACGATGTTCGGCACCATAAATTATAAATTTGACTGTCAATTAGAAAACAGTGATTGTACTGCCGATGGAGATTATTCAGATTGTGATTTTCAAGCCGATACTCAAACTACTGAAAGTTATACTGCAACCGATTTGTGTGACTATCCTTCCATTGGAACTTATACTCCTAAAACACTCATTCAGAGAGGCACAGGTAGTACTCAAGCAACCACTACTGTTTCTGTGGTAGTTAATCAGCCGCCCATTTGCCAAATAGATGTTCCGGAATTTGGAGTAACTAACACCGCGATTACGATTGGGATGGGAGGGTCCTCAGATACTGAAGGAGCAATGAGCGGAGTAAAGTTTTCTTCAGATAATAATCTTAACAGTTTAGCTGATGGCAGTTGGGATCCGGCTTCCGGATATTACGATTGGAATATTTCATCGGGAAGCTGGGATGCTACCAATAAAACAATGAAATGGAGTTTTGCCGACCCAGGGGTTTACGAAGTTTGGGCTGAGGTTAAAGATAATGTTAATCAAACCGATGCTTGCTTTGCTACTACAACTATTACTGAATGTTTACCCGGAGATACGAAAACCTGTACTTCACCGCAGGGTTGTGAACATACTTTAACTTGTCAAGCAGATGGAACCTGGCCTGCTTGTCCCTCAGATGAATGTACTCCGGGAGATGCTCAAGATTGTGGGGTTAATGGGACTCAAATCTGTACTGATTCTTGTAGTTGGGGAGTTTGTGTTGAATCTGGTGATTGTACTGAACCTTCTCCTACCTGTGATCTCTGTTATCATCCAGTGTGTGTAGACAGTGTTTGGGAATGTCAACCAGATCCAGCTGGAACGGACTGTGGTGATTGTCGAGAATGTCGAGAATATAATGGAGAAAGAAGTTGTAATTACATTTGTCCAGAAATATGTATTGAGGATAGCTGTGTTAGTTGTTCTGATTATTATGATGGTGGTTGTGGATATGGTTATTGTGGTATTTTAGAAAAACCAGTTTGGAGTTATTCTGGAGAAACCTGTCAATACGACTGCCAATACGATGCTTCTTGTGAGGAAGAAACTTCTTCGCCATCACCTGAAGAACCCTGTGAAAGAAATTATCCTCAAGTAACCTTATCTCCTTCCTCTCAATCAGGCACTGCTGGCCAAACTTTAACTTACACTGTTTCTGTTATTAATAACGATTCTCTAAATTGTGATGCTTCTACTTTCTCTTTAGAGAGTTTCTGTCCTCCAGAATGGACTTGCTCTTTAAATTCCTCCAGCTTGACTATTTCTCCTGGCCAGTCAGATTCAACCATTCTCCGAGTAACTTCTCCTTTACCTCCACCTTGTGTTACTGCTACCAATTATGAGGTTTCAGTAAAGGCAACTAATAATACCGTTCCAGATTATTCCAGTATTGGTTATGCTGTCTATCAAATTTACAATAACCCTCCTTCAGCAATAAATCTTTCGGTAGATAGTCCAAATTCAACTGATTATTGTTTCATATCTGGCTATCCACCAGTTAGAGTAAGATGGCAATTTGACGACTGTGATCTTCCATTAGATAGTCAAACAGCTTATGAAGTCGAAGTTTATCAAAGCGGAGTTAAAGTAGCTGACACTGGTAAACAATTAAGTTCCAACCAAAGTTATCTTTTTACTTCTCTTTCTTTTGGAGTTACTTATTCTTGGCGAGTTATGGTTTGGGATGAAAATAATACTCCTTCTGATTGGGTTTGGGGTTCTAACTTTACTACCATTTCCCATCCTTATCCTTGGCCAGATTTTGAATGGTTTCCCCAAAAACCAACTGCTGGTGAAGAAATTCAGTTTTGTTCAATGAAAGAAGGAGAGTGTTCAGAGATGTCTGACGAAAGAAAAACAATCCTTTATAATGGAGAAGGAACCTGGCAGTGGAATTTTAATGCCGATAGCATAATCGACTCAAATCTAAAGAATCCTACCTATTCTTACCCCGAGGAAAATCCAGCAGGTTATACTGTTTCCCTTAAAGTAACTGATGGCTCAGGTTATGGTCCCTGCGAAGTGTCTTATAATATTTCCGTAAGAAAACCTTTACCAGAATGGCAGGAAGTTCCCCCTTTTTAAAATTTTATGAAAAGTAAAGGATTTACTTTATTAGAAATAACCGTTGTTATAGCAATCATTATTTTGCTGTCGACTATTTTTTTAGCTAATTATCGGGAAGGAGAAAAAAGATTTGCTTTACAGCGGTCAGCTTATAAATTAGCTCAGGAAATAAGGAGAACTCAAGAAATGGCAATGTCTTCTCAGAAATTTGAAGATAGCTTTCCTAAGGGCGGTTATGGAGTCTATCTTACAAAAAATTCTAATTCCGTAATTATTTTTGCTGATTGTGACGGTAACGGGAGCTATAGCTTAGCTGGTTCAGCTCCAACTTGTGCCGAAGCTACCGCTACCAATCCCTATTGGAAAGGAGAAGAAATTGAAGAGTTTTATTTTGAGAAAGGAATTTATATTCTAAATTTATTGCCCTCTTCACCAGAAGATTCTCTTTCGATTACCTTTTTTCCTCCCGATCCAGAAATTACAATCAATCCCACAGCTGATTATGCTTCAATTACTTTAACTTTTGATGGTCAAAGCCAAAAAACAATAACTGTTAATAAAACCGGTGCAATTGATGTTGATTAAGATAATATGAAAAAAAACTCTTTTACATTATTGGAAGTTATCATTGCTATCACTGTTTTAACTATAGCTATCGGAGGAAGTTTTGCCTTGATTCAACAAACTCTGATTGCTTCTTCACAAAATAAACTAAAATTAACAGCCTATTATCTAGCCCAAGAGGGGATTGAAATTATTCGGAATATTAGGGATTCTAATTGGTTGAAACAAAAAAGAAAAGACCCTGATGTTTCTTGGGATGCTGGTCTTGCTGATGGGTTATCTGTTGGTGAATCTCGTGATTATATTGCAGATTATAATGATACCAGTTTATCTAGTTTTGAAGATAAACCCCTTAATTTAGATAGTAGTGGTTTTTATAGTTATTCTTCGGGTGAACCAACTCTTTTTAAAAGAAAAATTTCTATAGCCAAGGAGGATATTCCTGAGACAGCCGACCCAAATGATTACAGTTTAAAAATTTCAGTGGTAGTTAATTGGAGTGAGCGAGGAAGAAGTCATAGTGTTCAGGCTACTGAATACCTTTATAACTGGGATGGTTACTAAATCAAATTTTTCAAAAGGATATACTATTATAGAAATTTTAGTAGCAGTTGGTATTTTCACGATGATTATTGCCGCCCCAACAGGTTTTTTGGTTGGTTCTCTTAAAGGACAGCAAAGAGCTTTATCTTCGCAGGAATTAGTAGATAGTGTCTCTTATACTTTAGAGTATATGAGTCGAGCTTTGAGGATGGCAAAAAAAGATTTAACTGGCGCCTGTATTGAGAAAGGGTCAAATTACGAGAACCCAACTAACGATATTTCAAAAATAAGATTTTTGAATTACAAAGGTTATTGTCAGGAATTTTCCGTAAGTGATGCTCAATTAAAAGAAAGAAAATCAACAGACGGGAGCGAAGAAAACTTGGGAGAATTTTTCCCATTAACATCTAATGATTTAGAAGTGGAACTAGTGAGATTCCAACTTTCAGGTCAGAGTCAAGATGATGATCTTCAGCCTCGAATAACTTTGTTTTTAAAAGTAAAAGGGGCTCGAGGTCAAAAACCTGAACTTCAACCTGAAATAAAAATTCAAACTACAATTTCTCAAAGAAATCTCGATGTTGTCTATTACTAAAATAAAAAAAACAAATGGAATTTCTCTACTTTTTGTTGTCTTTATTATGAGTGTAATTCTGGCAATTGGATTAGGAATTAGTGGTATTTTAATCCAACAAACAAGAATGATAGGGAAGATAGGTTATTCAGTAGTCTCTTTTTATGCAGCAGATAGCGGAATTGAAAGACAGCTTTATGATCTTTATAAATCTTCCTCTCCTCAACCTACTCATTCTGCTTATTGTGGTCTGGCTTATTTTGAAACAATAGCAAGATGTGGCAAAAATGTTCCTCTTGAAGATTGTCCGACCGGTTTTGATATTGATCCCAGTTGCTCAGCTTTAAATTATTGCATAAAATCAATTGGTAATTATGAGGAAATAAAACGCGCCATCGAAATAAAATATTAACTATATGACAAAATCTGAAGCAAAAAGAAGGATTGAGAAACTGAAAAAGGTGATTAATCATCACCGATATTTGTATCATGTCTTAAACAGGCAGGAAATTTCTGATGCGGCTTTAGATTCTCTGAAACACGAACTTTATCAACTTGAACAACAATTTCCCGAATTTATTACTCCTGATTCCCCCACTCAAAGAGTCGGTGGTAAACCTCTCGAAGAATTTAAGAAAGTCGAACATAAAATCCCCATGCTTTCGATCGAAGATGTTTTTTCAGAAAAAGAGCTTCAGGATTGGGAAGATTATTTGAAGAGATTAGAACCCAAAGTTAAATTTGAGTATTTCGCTGAACTAAAAATCGATGGTTTTGCGATCGCTTTAATATATAAAAATGGTATTTTTACAATTGGCGCTACTCGGGGTGATGGAAAAACTGGCGAGGATGTTACACAGAATTTAAAAACAATTGAAAGTATTCCTCTTCGGCTCGAGATTAAAGCGGATATATCAGATAAGAAAATTGAAGCAAAACTTAAAAATTTAATTAAAAAGGGAGAAATTGAAATTCGAGGCGAAGTTTATATGGAAAAAAAAGATTTTGAGAAATTTAACAGGGAATTAGAAAAAAAAGGCCAAAAAACTTATGCAAATCCTCGAAATTTAGCTGCTGGCTCTATTCGTCAGTTAGATCCTAAATTAGCCGCCTCTCGACCTTTGAAATTCCTAGCATACGATATAATAACCGATATAGGTCAAAAAAAACATTCTGAGGAACACCAAATTTTACCAGTTTTAGGATTTAAGACAGACAAAGGAAAAGTTTGTAAGAATTTATCCGATATAGTCGATTTTTGGCGAGAAATTGCTAAAAAAAGAGAAACTTTACCCTATCAAATTGATGGAGTAGTAATAAATGTTAATGATAACGCACTTTTTCGAAAATTAGGTATAGCTGGGAAAAGTCCTCGAGGAGTAAGGGCCTTTAAATTTTCCCCAAAACAAGCTACCACCCGTGTTTTAGATGTTAGGTTTCAAGTCGGAAGAACTGGAGCAGTAACACCGGTAGCTATTTTGGAGCCAGTTGAGGTTGGTGGAGTAAAGATAACAAGAGCAACTCTTCATAATGAAGATGAAATAAAAAGGTTAGGAATAAGAATTGGAGATACGGTCATTGTCGAAAGGGCTGGAGATGTTATTCCGGCTGTAGCCAGGGTTTTACCAGAGCTCCGTACGGGTAAAGAAAAAGAAATTCACTTTCCTAAGAATTGTCCAATTTGTGGAACTAAGCTAATAAAACCGAAAGGAGAAGCAGTTTGGCGTTGTCCCAACCCCGATTGTTCAGCTAGAAAAAAAGAAAATTTATATCACTTTGCCTCCAAAAAAGCCTTTGATATAGAAGGTTTGGGTCCGAAAATTATCGATCAGTTATTAGATGAAAACTTAATTTCCCAAGCTGCTGATTTATTTGAGCTACGCGAAGGAGATCTAATTCCTTTAGAAAGATTTGCTGAAAAATCAGCTAAAAACTTAGTTGAAGCGATTCAACGGAGCAAAAAAATTCCCTTATCGAAATTCATCCTCTCTCTGGGTATTCGCCACGTAGGGGAAGAAACCGCCATCGATCTAGCTAATTATTTTGGTTCTTTAACCAAGTTAAGCGATGCTTCAAAAGAGGAATTAGAGAAAATACCTGATATTGGACCTGAGGTTTCCAAAAGTATTTTTCATTGGTTCCGCAAAAAAAGGAATCAAAAGTTTATTAAAGATTTAATCAAAGCCGGAATAAAAATATTACCCCCAGAAAAAATCGGCAAAAAATTAGAAGGAAAAACTTTTGTTTTAACTGGTACCTTAGAGTCAATGACTCGAGCCGAAGCTGAGAAAAAAATTCGTTTACTCGGTGGACATCCAGCCAGTTCAGTCTCTAAGCAAACGGATTATTTGGTAGTAGGTAAAGAACCAGGTTCTAAACTTGAAAAAGCCAAACAATTAGGAGTGAAAATTATAGAAGAGAAAGAATTTTTAGAAATGATAAAATAAAAGCGATAAGCTACCCCCAAATCCAAAAAACCGGGGACACCGGGTGTCCCCTAAATTTATTAGGGGGGGTTGTATTATGTTGCGGTATTTAAAACAATTTGACTGGATACTGATTATTACCACGATACTTTTAGTAGCGATTGGGTTGTTATCCATTTATAGTTCTTCGATTGGTAAGGAGGATTTTTCCAATTTTAAAAAACAATTAATTTTTTTAGGAATTGGAATAATTTTAATGTTTTCTTTAAGTTTTTTTGATTGGAGATTTTTTCGAGAAAGTCCTCACTTAATCTTAATCCTTTATTTCGTTTGTTTAATCAGTTTAGCTGGTTTATTTTTTTTCGCACCAGAAATCAGAGGAGTAAAAGGTTGGTATAAAATAGGACCAATTTCCATTGATCCGATTGAATTTACTAAAATTGTTTTAATAATTCTATTGGCAAAATATTTCTCGGTGCGCCATATCGAGATGTATCGGATAAAACACATTCTTCTTTCTGGTTTTTATATTTTATTGCCAGCCACTTTAATTTTTCTTCAACCAGATTTAGGTTCGGTTTTAATTTTACTTCTCCTTTGGCTTGGAATGTTAATTATTTCAGGAATAAAACTCCGCCATTTTTTAATTTTAACTTTTTGCGGAATTTTAATTCTAATTTTAAGTTGGGGGTTTTTGTTAAAAGATTACCAAAAAGAAAGAATTCTTAGTTTTATTACTCCTACAGATCCTTTAGGTGTAAGTTGGAGTCAAAACCAGGCCAAAATTGCTATTGGTTCAGGAGGAATCTTTGGACAGGGTATCGGATCGGGTTCTCAAACCCAGTATGGCTTTTTACCTGAACCCCAAACCGATTTTATTTTCTCGGCTATTGCTGAAGAAATGGGCTTGATTGGAGTTTTGGTTTTATTTTCGCTTTTTTTAATCTTAATATGGCGAATTTTTAAAATTGCTCTTGCTAGTCAAAGTAATTTTCCCCGACTTTTTGCCACTGGTTTTGCTATTCTTTTAATTTCTCAGATTTTTATCCATATCGGTATGAATCTTGGCCTTCTACCTATCATTGGTATTTCTTTACCCCTAATTAGCTATGGAGGAAGTAGTTTAATAGCTACTTTAGCTAGTTTAGGAATTTTACAGAATATTAAAAGAAATCCATAACATTCGATATCCGATAAGGTTATTCACAATTTACCCTTGACAGGGTTTTTTATTTACGCGAAAATATGATAATCGGAGGATAATTGGAAGGTTAGTATCGGGTATCAAAAATAAGTTAAAATTAATTAAAAATTAAAAAACCACAATAATTAACAAAAAAACGAAGGCTCCGCAAGAACCTTCCCCAATCTAGGTCGAAAAAAGAAGAGGGCGGTTTTCTATTGGAGCCTTCTAAATAAATTTTACTGAATCAAGACAAAATGTCAAGCGAAGAAACAAATTACATATCATTACAGGAAGCAACTCGATATTGCAATTACTCACAGGAGTATTTATCATTGAGAGCCAGACAAGGAAAATTGAAAGCCGTTAAATTTGGTCGGAATTGGGTAACTAAAAAAGAATGGTTAGAAGAATACTTAGAGAGAGTCGAAGAATATAACAAATTAAATAAGAAAAGATTAGTAGTAAGAAAGTTTGTTGAACCACCTAAAAATTTACCCGTTGAAGAGTCACTTTCATTTATAAGATTTGTTAATCAAAAACTAAGATCTCCCTCACTACAATTTAGTTTTGTAATAGTATTAATCTTTATTTTATTTACTACCGGTATTACCTTTGGTAAAGAAAGTTTTAAGAATGTGTATGATGATTTAAATCCGTTAGTTAGAGAAATAAGTCAAGCAGGTGATTTTGTCATTTCTAAAACTACTTCCCTACCATTAGAGTTCAGTAAGAATTTTGATAGGGGAGTGGCAATAATAAATCAAAAATCAAAAATCAAAAATCAAAATTTAACTAGAGGGGTTAATGATTATGCAAATATAATAAGTACAGCCGGAGATATTATTGCTGGAGAGATAGCGAGGTCAATCGGTGAGAGTTTTAGCAATGTTGGTTATCAGTTAGCTGATATCGGTGGGTTGCTTAAAGACTATGGAGAATGGATTAGTCAAAGTTATTTTACTGCAAATGATTGGGTTGAAAAAGAAATAAGAGAAATTGTTCAAGGTTATCAGACAGCTAACCATTTTGTAGAAGAGAAAATTAAAGAAACAAAAGAAATAATTACTAATCCTTTTGTCAAAGCCTTTCAATTTATCACTTCGCCGTGGAGGATTATTCCTTCAAAAGAAATTGTCACCAAAGAGGTGGTAAAAAAAGAAGAACTGGAATCTCTTAAAAAAGAATTAAAAGAGCTAAAAGAAAAAGGTGTTCCAGCTAAAGAGATTACCAAAATTACTCAAGTTCAACCGATAAAAGAAATCACCAAAGAAAAAATAACAATTGATGAGGAAAGCATTAAGAAACTAGAAGCCCTCCAAACTCAGGTTGAAGGACAAGCCAAAGATCTTAGTGCTCTTCAAAAAGAGATAGCCAGAAGGCCAACTGGTTTAGTGGCTCCTCCTTCTGTTGTTCAACCGGTTGTTAGTAGTCCTAATTTGACTAAACTCTATAACCAATACGGAAATGTTACCTTAGAAACAGCTGGTTCCGGAAACATCATTTTCACTGCTGCTTCTGATATTTTGGCTTCCAGTCAAAATTTCAACATCGACGCGAACCAAATAACCATTACTGGTAATCTTAGCGTAGTTGGTACTCAAGCTTATAGTGGTACAACCGAGTTCACTGCTTCCTCCACTGCCACCGCCTTAACTGTTACTCAAAATGGTACCGGAAATATTGTTGAATTTAAAAATGCTGCGGGTACTATCTTTACTCTGGCTGCCAGCGGTACCGCCACTTTGGCTGGTAATTTTCTGCCAGCTACCACTACTTCTTATACCTTGGGTTCTGAAACTTACCAGTGGACAAACATTTATTCTGCCACCGGTACCTTTTCTGTCCTTACTACAGCTGGAGCCAATACCGCTCTCTTAATCAATCCCAATGGTACTGGAGCTGTTCAATTTTCAACTACCACTAACTACATTGATTCTTCTGGTAACTTAGTTTTAAACGGCGATATCACTTTAACTGCTGGTGGAACTTTTTATACCACCTCGAACGGAGATTTAGTCTTTGCTCCCAATGGCACGGGTAACTTGGTAGTTGGAGAGTCGGGTAATGCTACCAAAATTATTCCAGCTACCACTACTCCTGATGGTTTTGATTTAGGTACAGCCGCCCAGAGATGGTATGACATATACATATATAATAACTTAGATCTCGCTTCGACAACTCTATCATCAACAACTCTCGCTTTTATTGGCTCAGGTACAATTCAGTCAGCTACCGATACTGATTTAACTTTACAAATTGCTGGTTCTAGCAACAAAATCATTCTTACTAATGGTACCTCAACCATTCAATTAGACCCCAATGTTAAAATTGCTTTAGGCGATTCAGCTGGCGCAAATCAATTCCAGATTTTTGATTCTTCTAACAATAAAGTGGCTTGGGTCGATTCCGATGGTAATGTTGTTGCCACCAGTACCTTGGTTACTGCAGCCACCACCACCTTGGCTATAAATCAAGGCAGTGTTGGAATTGGAACTACCACACCAGCTAGTACTCTAGGAGTTTACGGCACTTCCACTTTTGTGGGTGGTTATGTTGGTATTGGTACTACTACTCCCACTCAAGCCCTAACTATTTATGGAAACATTGAAGGTTCGGGTAATACGGTTTTAGCTGGTACTTTACAAGTTGCTACTACCACTGTTTTAGGTAATGTTATTGTTCAGGGCAACTTAATGCCTTATGATGCTGGGGGTACTTATTATATTGGGACTGGTTCTCCCGAGATAAGGTGGGATTACGGTTATTTTGGCGAGATCAACGCTTTAAATTTAGCTGCAGCTTCTACTACTATCAGTGGAACTACAGCTGAAACCTTTACAATAAATAGCGATGCAGCTGGCAACGAAAGTTCTTATTTAGAATTTTATCGGGGAGGAGCACTAACTGCAGCGGTTTTAAGTTGGGCCTCTTCAACTAATAGATTTGAATTTAACTTTCCAATTCATTTATCAGCCACCGGCACTATCTCTACAGCTAACACCCTCAACTTTTCTAGTGGAGCTGCTTCAACCTGGCAAACTTCTGGTTTAACTATTCAATCAACAGGGGATATTGTCGCTACGACAACAGAAAATATTATTCTTACTTTGGGTGATACCGCCGGTGCCAAGAAATTATATGTAACAGATTCAACCGGAGCTACTTCTACCGCTGTTTTCACTATTGACTCCAATGGTAATACTATAGCTACTGGTACCTTAGCGGTGGCTGCCACCACCACGTTAGCCATAAACCAAGGCAGGGTTGGTATCGGGACGGCGAATCCAAATGAGAAACTCGAAATCAGTGGAAATTTAGCTTTTTCAGGTGGGGCCGATAGAATAATTGAAGTTCTTCCTTATGCTCCAGCTAATAGCCTTACTATAAAAGCGGGGCAGGGTGCCGGTGCCGGTCAAACTGGAGGAGACCTCATTTTGGCTTCTGGACTTGGACAGGCAGCAGCTAGTGGCAATATTATATTTAAAATCGCAACCGTAGAAAAGATGCGATTAGATTACAATGGAGATTTAACTTTGACAGGCGATTTTCTTCCCGCCACTACCACTACCTATACTTTAGGTTCTTCTGCCTACAAATGGGCAAACATTTATGCTGCCACCGGAACTTTTGGCGATACCATCACTATTGGCACCGACACTATTTCGGGTTCAGGAACTACTACTTTTAATACCACCGCAGGCTCTCTTATTCTAAACCCATCTGGCAACGTCGGCATTGGGACGACGACGCCGGATGCTTTGCTTCATGTTTGGGGTTCTCAGGCCACCAGTACTTTGACAGTAGCTCAAACCGGCAGCGGCAATATCGTTGATTTTAAATCAGGAGCGACTTCAGTGTTTACTTTAAAGAGCGCTGACCAGTTGAAATTAAGAAGTGGTTTAGTACAAACTTGGGGCAACTTTAACGATGTTATTATTGATGATTTTGAAGACAACGATG
>CAZVTU010000010.1:0-2021 GCA_964630295.1 uncultured Candidatus Saccharibacteria bacterium | reverse complement strand
CAAACTTGGGGCAACTTTAACGATGTTATTATTGATGATTTTGAAGACAACGATGTTTCAAATTGGACATCTTCTGATTCAACCAATACATCAATTTCAGCGACTACTTCTCAGGTGAAAGTAAATGATTATGCAATGGCAATTACTACCGCCTCTACAACAGGAGGAGTGGGTTCTAATAATGATACAGCTACTACTTCTCCTTCTACTACTGACTGGTCAAGTTATGAGAGATTGAGTTTCTGGATTCGAGCAAATTATACTACCACTTCAACCGATGCTACTACTACCCAAATTATTTCAGTTCAATATTACGATACCAGTGGAAACACAGAAACTCATAATATAACCATTCAAGAGATGAATGAATGGCAATATGAAGAGTGGAGTTTAGACGCCACTCGCACTAGCGTGGGGTGGGTTGGATTTAGAATTGATAATGATTATGGTTCCCCAACCTTTTATGTTGATCAAATTCGTCTTTATGCTGCTAACCTTCAGTCGGGTGAAATGTTTGTTGATGCTCAGGGTAATTTAGTTATTTGGGGTCAGGAATCAGTAGAAATTGGAAGGACTTCAGTCGGTAGTTCTTTACCTTCCATTAAAGCAGGTCCAGCCGTAGTTGAACTTAATCAACCTTTATCTGTTAATGTTGGTGGAGACGTTGGTTTTGATTACGATATTTATCTTGCTAATACTGGCTTATCTCAAATTACTTCAGCCGGTCCCTTAAAAATTTCAGCTGGTGATGCTGACCATTATGAGAATTTAACTTTAACCACCGGCGGAGAAGGAGATGTCATTATTGATATTGCTGATTCAAAAGTTGGATTGAAAATTTTAGGTTATGCTTCCGGTGGTTACATCACTAGAATAACTCCAGCCGGTAATTTCGAAGTTAGCCAGAACATTACTACCATTGGTGGAAGTTTAACTTTAGGACAACTTTCCACTCCTTCGGCTCCTTCCTTTAACTCCACTTCTACTGGCGGTTCTTGTGCTAACACTACTTATTATTATCGAATTACAGCTTCTAATAGCAATGGTGAAACTTTACCATCAGCCACTACCAGCGTTTCAACTGTTGGTGCTTCCACTGTAATTAATCTTTCTTGGGTACCAGTTCCAGGAGCCACCGGATATTACTTTTATCGAAGCACTAATGCTAATTTTGATTCAGGAGACACTGCTTCTTCTACTTTTGTCACCGCTACCTCAACTACTTACGCTGATGATTGTTCTGGAGATAATGACAGAACAGTTCCTTCAACTAACAATACAGGCGGCGCTTTAACTACTACCGGCGACATTCTTCCCGCTACAACCACTACATATAATATAGGCTCAGCTACATATAAATGGGCAAACATTTACGCTGCCACTGCCACTATTGGCGGTACAACTATTATTGGTACCAACACCATTACAGCTGATGCTGCTTCCACTTGGAAAACAACTTCAGGAAACTTAACGGTTCAAAGTCAAGCTGGAACTCTCACCCTGACAGGGGGTGGAAGCCAAAACATTCAATTAGATTCTTCTGGTAATATATTAGCTTCAACCGCCATCTACCAGCCGGTTTACGGCTCAGACGATGGCCTAGTTCTGTATTTACCATTCTCTGAAAAGATTGGCGATGAATCAGCCACTAATACTTCTTTTGAAACCTGGACTGCCAATGTTCCCACTGATTGGACTTTCTTTGGTACGGCTAATGGAACCTCATCTCAAGAAACTACCGAAGTTAAAGACAGCACTTCCTCAGTTAAACTAACAGCTTCAACTGGCGGAGGAGCTTTTGGTATAGAAGACGAGGTTTCTGCTTCTTCTTCAGCTACCTATCAACTCAACGGTTGGGTCAAACACACTTCAGGTTCAGGCACTATCTGGCTAGAAGCAGAATACGGTTCAGCCACCACTGGTCAATCTTTTGCCACCTCCACTGACTGGCAGTTCCTTTCTCTAAGATTTACTACCGGAGCTTCAGATTCCACCACTACCATCAAATTCTATATGACTGG
>CAZVTU010000009.1:0-15492 GCA_964630295.1 uncultured Candidatus Saccharibacteria bacterium | reverse complement strand
ATTAATCATGACTCTCTTACAGCAGTTAGTTAAAAAAGGAATTTTAGATAAAGAGAAAGCTCTTTCCTTAGAATACGAAATTAAACAAACCGGAAAAAGGGAAGAAGAGATAATTTTGGAAGCAGGTGTTGTTCCGGAGATGGTTTTATATCAATTAAAAAGTGAAAATCTAAAAATTCCCTTAAAAGAGGTGGCGGTAGAGAAAGTTCCTCTAAAAACTTTAGAGTTAATCCCTGAGGAAACAGCTAGGTATTACCAAATGATTCCTTTAAATAAAACTGAAAAGGTTTTGGAGATCGGTATGGTTTATCCTGAAGATTTGAAAGCCCAAGAAGCTCTGAAGTTTTTAGCTAGGCAAGGAAATTTTACCTACAAAGTTTTTCTTATTACCCCTACTACTTTCAAAAATCTTTTAAAACAGTATCGAACTCTAAAAAGAGAAGTGGGGATGGCCTTAGAAGAATTAGAAACAGAGTTAAAAGAAGAAAGAGTTAGAGTGAAACCACCGACCGCTGCTGAGTTTGAGAGAATGGCCGAAGAAGCACCTATTACTAAAATTGTGGCAGTAATTTTAAGACATGCAGTTGAAGGTAGGGCCTCAGATATTCACATTGAACCTACCCGAGAAAAATTAAGAGTAAGATTTAGATTGCTGGGTGCATTACATTCTTCAATATTTTTACCAATTAGAATTCACCCGGCTGTTATAGCTAGGATTAAAATTCTATCGAATTTAAAACTCGATGAAACTCGAATTCCTCAAGATGGGAGGTTTTCCGCGAAAATTGATGGGAAATCCGTTGATTTCCGGGTTTCAACCTTTCCTACCACCTTAGGAGAAAAAGTAGCTATTAGAGTTTTAGATCCAACTACCGGGCTAAAAAGTTTTGAAGAGTTAGGTTTGGAAAATCGAAATTTAAACGTGCTTAAAGAGGGAATTTCTAAACCCTATGGTTTAATTTTAGCCACCGGTCCCACTGGCTGTGGAAAAACCACCACTCTCTATGCTATTTTGCAGTTATTAAATAAAGAAGGAGTAAATATTGTTACTTTAGAAGATCCGGTGGAATATTTTATTGAAGGTATAAATCAATCTCAGATTAGACCGGAGATAGGATACGATTTTTCGACTGGTCTTCGTCAGGTAGTTAGGCAAGATCCTGATATTATCATGGTCGGAGAAATTAGAGATGAAGAAACAGCAAGTTTAGTTATTCATGCAGCTCTAACCGGTCATATCGTTCTTTCGACCCTTCATACATCCAATGCGATCGGTGCTATCCCTCGGTTAATTGATATGGGGATAAAACCCTATTTGCTTCCTCCCACTCTTCAATTAGTTATTGCTCAAAGATTAGTGAGGAGATTATGTGATAATTGTAAGAAAAAAACAAAACCTAAAGTTAAAATTAAGGAATTAATGTTAAAAGAAATAGAAGCTCTTCCTCCTCAAATTAAAAAAAATGTAAAAATTCCAAAGCCTTTTGTTGTTTATGAACCTAAAGGTTGTCAAAAGTGTAATTATTCTGGTTTTTCTGGCCGAATTGCTGTTTTTGAAATTTTAGAAATGACTGAAAATCTCTCCGAGATAATTTTAAAAGAACCGTCAGAATTTCGGATAGAAAACGAAGCAAAAAGACAAGGAATGATTACAATGAAGCAAGATGGTATATTAAAAGTATTAAATGGAGTTACAACTATCGAAGAAATCCTCCGAGTGGCTGAAGAAAAATGAAGACAATACTTTTAGTTGAAGACGATCCATTTTTAATAGATATCTATACTACCAAACTCAAAGAGTCGGGTTTTTCTGTTAAAATAGCTACTGATGGAGAAGAGGCTTTACAACTAATAAAAGAGGAAAAACCTGATTTAATGATTTTAGACATTGTCTTACCTCAAGTCGATGGTTGGGAGCTTCTTAGGAGAATCAAGTCGGCGCCAGAATCAAAAAATTTAAAAGTAATTATTCTTTCTAATTTAGGCCAAAAAGAAGAAGTCGAAAAAGGACTAAAACTCGGTGCTGCTAAATATTTAATTAAAGCTCATTATACTCCCTCGCAAGTTGTTAAAGAAGTTAAACAAATCTTAAAATTAAAAAAATAAAAAATTGTTATCTATGGCAAATAACTATCGAAACCAATTAAAAGAATTACTTTCTTTAACTGTTAAAGAACAAGCTTCTGATCTTCATATTTCCGTTAACCAACCACCGATTCTTAGAATAACTGGTAGATTGGTTCCTTTAATAAAGAAAAAGAGAATTTCTCCGGAAGACAGTCAAGGTCTTGCTAAAGTTTTAATGACCGATGAGCAATATCAAAGATTTCTAAAGGAAAAAGAAATAGATTTCTCATATAATTTTGAAGGGAAAGCCCGTTTCAGGATAAATGTTTTTTTCCAAAAAGGAGTGATATCTTTAGCTCTCCGTTTGATACCCGCTAAAATAAGAAACATTGAAGAGTTAAATCTTCCTCCGGTTTTACACGAATTTGCCAAAGCTAGCCAGGGTTTCGTTTTAATTACTGGACCATCAAGCCAAGGAAAGTCTACTACTTTAGCTGCTTTAATTGATGAAATAAATAAAACCCGAACAGACCATATCATTACCATCGAAGACCCAATTGAATATGTTTTTGAGGACGATCGGGCTATTATTGACCAAAGGGAGGTTTATCAAGATACCCTGAGTTTTGCTAGAGCCCTTCGTTCTACTTTCCGTCAGGATCCCGATGTGATTATGGTTGGTGAAATGAGGGATCCTGAAACAATTGCCACTGCTATTACTGCAGCTGAAACCGGGCACTTAGTTTTCGCTACCCTCCACACCAATTCTGCTAGCCAAACTATTCATCGAATCGTTGATAGCTTTCCTCCGGAACAGCAAGATCAAATTAGAGCCCAATTATCAGGTTCTCTTTTAGGGGTTGTTTCTCAACGTTTAATTCCTCGGATTAAAGGAGGATTAATTCCTGCTTGTGAAATAATGATTTCTACGCCAGCAGTTGCTAATTTGATTCGAGAGAATAAAATTCATGAATTGCCTTTAGTTATTGAAACCTCAGCTGAAAAAGGAATGATTTCTCTTAATAGAGCTTTAGCTAATTTAGTTAAAAAAAAGGAAATTTCTTTAGAGAACGCCCTTACTTACTCTCTTGATCCAGCCGAACTAAAAATGCTCGTTAAGTAGACAATAAAATGAAGTTTAATTATCAAGTTCGAACCAAAAAAGGGGAAATTCGCACCGGTCAGGTTGAGGCTTCTTCTAAAGAAGCAGCTATTACTCTTTTACAAAGACAGGGCTGGTATATTACTTTTCTAGAGGAAGCAGTACCTCCTTTGTACGCCCGACAAGTAAAACTCTTTGAAAGAATATCTAAAAAAGATATTGTTTTATTTTCCCGTCAATTGTCAATAATGTTTAAATCTAAGGTTCCTTTAGTAGAATCTTTAAGAGTTCTATCAATTCAGACTCAAAATCCCGACTTTCGAGAAAAAATTTTAAGAATATCTGAAGAAGTAGAAGGGGGAACCTCTCTTTCCAAAGCCCTATCTCGTTATCCTAAAATTTTTTCTCCTTTTTACATTGCGATGGTTAAATCAGGTGAGGTTTCGGGTAAGCTTTCTGAAGTTTTAAGTTATTTAGCTGATCATTTAGAACGAGAATATCATTTAACAGCTAGGGCACGGGGAGCCTTAATTTATCCTTCTCTAATCGTTTTTGTAATTTTCCTCGTTTTGGGCTTGATGATTTTTTTTGTTATTCCTCATTTAACAGAGGTTTTAAGGGCGAGCAATGAGCCCCTACCTATTTTGACTGAATTTATAATTGGATTTGCTGCTTTTTTAAGGAATTGGGGTTGGTTAATAATGTTAGGATTATTTTTTTTCTTATTTTCTTGTTTCCGATATTATCTTACAAAAGAGGGAAGAAAGTTTTTTGACAGTTTATTTCTTAAATTACCGATGGTTGGTTCTCTTTTAAAAAAAGTTTATCTAGCGCGTTTTGCCGAAAATCTTTCTACTTTAATTTCTGGTGGATTGCCCATAGCTCAAGCTTTATCAACGGTAGCAGATATTATAGGTAATAGTGCTTATAAAGAGGTAATTTCCAAAACTAAAAATGAAGTAAGAAAAGGAGTACCAATTTCAACTGTTTTATCTCAAGCTCCAGAAATTTTCCCTCCGGTTTTTATTCAAATGGTTTTGGTCGGAGAAAAAACTGGCAGTTTGGATACTACTTTAATGAATATTGTTGAATTTTATCAAAAAGAAATTGACCGAGCGATTGAAAATATTCTAAGCGTTTTAGAACCAGCCCTAATTGTCTTTTTGGGTATCATTGTTGCCGGATTAATGCTTTCGATTTTAATGCCACTTTACAAAATGATCGCCATTTAAACTAATAAGTTTTCCACAGCCATTTCTTGACCAAGGTATGTTAAAATTATAAAAGGTCAAGATAATTAAATAATTAAAATTATGTTTAAAAAATTCATTAAGGAGAAAAAAGGATTCACTCGCCCAAATTTTTTCAAAAAAAACTTGGGAGGGTTTACTTTAATTGAACTTTTAGTAGTTATTGCTGTAATTGGTCTTTTAGCCTCTATTGTTTTAGTTTCTTTGGGTCCGGCTCGAAAAAAAGCGCGGGATGCTCGTCGTCAATCAGATATTAGACAAATTAATTTAGCTATGGAAATGTGTTATGATGATTCAGGTTGTGCAGGTGCTGAAAAATATCCAACTTGGACAGCGGGGACAAACTTGAAAGACGAAACAATTGATACAGATGGTGATCCTTTATATTTAAAAATTCCTGGTGATCCTAAAAACACCGATGATTACATCTATAAATATCTTTCTGGCACCGACCAGAATTATTGTATTCTCGTAAAATTAGAATCTCCTGCCACTACTACTTGGTTTTGCGCTTCAAATAAGGGCGTTGCTAAAAAAGAGTATCCTAGTGGTTCTCCGAGTAAAGACGATTGTTGCGGAATGGATATCGACGATTAAAAATTACAAAAATAAGAAATTTAAATTAAAAGAATAAAAAATTTAAAAAGGTCGAAATTTAACTCTCTAATTCTTTAAAATTTATTAATTTATGGAATTATTTAACAAAAAAGGAAGCGGATTTACTTTAATTGAATTATTGGTGGTTATTGCTATTATTGGGATTTTAGCTTCCATTGTTTTGGTTTCTTTAGGGGGAGCTCGAAGTAAAGCCAGAGACGCTCAAAGACAATCTGATATGAGACAAGTTGTCACCGCTCAAGAAATGTATTACGGAGATCAGGGTTCTTATTTCACTAATGCTGATGCGAGTGGAACTCCAGCTATAAGTACTTATTTAGATGCTCTCCATGATCCTCAATATCCCAGCAAAGATTACGAATGGTTAGATAATACTACCTGTGATCCAGCGGGTCAGGCTTTCTGTGTTTACGCCACCCTAGAAAATAAGAGGAACGGTTCTACTACTTATTTTGCTGCTTCCGAAAAGGGGACAAAAGAATTATATGATAACCCCCCGACCGATGGATGTAATTGTTGGTAATTTAGTAATAAAATTTTCAAAAAAAGGCAGGCAAAACCTGCCTTTTTTTTGATACAATATTACTACTCAACACCGAGGTTGAATAAGTATTATAAAATTGATAGGATTGAGAAATAATGAATTTATTTCCCTCTTTGGTTATTTTTATTTTTGGCTTAATTGTGGGTAGTTTCTTAAATTGCCTGATTTATCGTTTAGAAACTGGTCAAAGTTTTTTAAAAGGTAGGTCTTTTTGTCCCTACTGTAAACATCTTTTAAATTGGCAGGATCTAATTCCGGTATTAAGTTTTTTAATTTTAAAAGGAAAATGTCGTTATTGTCAGCAAAAAATTTCCTTACAATATCCATTAGTAGAATTAACAACTGGCTTTTTATTTTTTTTAGTTTTTTATTACACAAAATACAATATACCATATACGATATACGCGCTAATTATTACTTGTTTTCTAATTATTATTTTTGTTTATGACTTAAAACATTATATTATTCCCGACAGAATAATTTATCCTGCGATTTTCGTATCTGGTATCTGGTATGTGGTATATGGGTTAATTTTTAATCGTTTCTTGACATACGAAATACTAAATACGATATACGCTGCATTTGGTACAGCTTTATTTTTTCTTTTTATTGTCTTAATCTCTCGCGGGAGATGGATGGGGGTTGGTGATGTTAAATTAGCCTTTTTGTTGGGGTTAATCTTGGGTTGGCCATATATTTTAGTTGCTCTATTTTTAGCTTTTTTTATTGGCGCTATAATAGGTGCGGGATTGATAATATCAGGAAAAAAACGATTATCTTCAGAAGTTCCTTTTGGACCATTTTTAGTAGCTGGAACTTTCTTAGCAATGTTTTTGGGGGAAGAGTTATTTAATTGGTACTTGACCCTCTTTTTGCTAAAATAAATTAAAGGTCATAATTTATCCAAATCATAAAAATTTTTATGAAGAAAAACCAAATTGTTATTTTAATTGTGGTGATAGTTTTAATTTTTGGAGGTGTTATTGGTTGGGCATTAATCCAAAAAGCAAAGATTCCTTCGGGTAAGGAAGTTATCCAGAAGAAAGAGGAACTTAAAGAAATGTATAGTATGTCAGCAGTGGTTCAAAGTATAGATATAGAAAATAATTTTTTGATAGTAAAACCCGCTAACCAAGAAGACAATGTAAAAGTTGTGATCTCAGAAACTACAAAACTAATAAAATTAGAATTTCCTTTCGATCCCAAAAATCCTCCAAAAGAAGCTACTTTTACCCCAAAGCAAACCGAAATAGAACTCTCTGACTTTAAAACGGGAGATAATGTTTTTATTAAAGCAAAAGAAAATGTAGCGGGGAAATCAGAATTCGATAACGTTGATTTTATTCACATTCTTCCTTAATTAATTTATTAATCCCATGAAACAAAATCAAATAATTCTTATTACGATTATAGCCCTAATTTTACTTGGATTAGTCGCTGGATTTAGCTTCCGTATGGGGGTAAAAACCGCAGGTATAAAAACAGAAACGGTTTCTTCTAATCCCTTAAAATCAAAGGTAATTAAAAATTGGTCAGCTATAGCTATTGGTACAGTGATAAGAAAGGGTGAGAATTCATTGGAGGTTGAATCAGAAAATCAGAGTGTGAATATTTTTACTACCCTAAAAACCAGGATTAGAAGAGCCTTATTAGAGGAAGGTGAGAAAAAAATCGAAACTATTAGTTTTGAAGATATTAAAATCGGGGACGATGTAAATGTTCAAATTGGAGTTACTGAGAACGGAGATATTTGGGCAGTTGCAATTACGGTTTTACCAAAATAAATAAGCTTTAGAAATATTAATGAAATTTTTCTTAAGAAAAGAACTAACTCTTTTAACCATAATCTTTATATTTTTTACTGCGTTAGGAATCGGGTTATTTTTCTCCCAGAAAGTAGAAGCAGCATGTTATTTGTCTTGGTGCGGTGATAATTATTGTGATGATTGGACTTACGATTGTTATGGTTACTGTCCCAATGGATATGGTTGTGATTGTGATTGGGAGTGCGCTTCTGGAAACTGTTCTGGTGGCGTCTGTGTTTCAGGTTGTAGCTCTGGTTGGTTCTGCAGTGGTTCATACAAGTATTATCAATATTCAGATTGTTCAACCGCCTACTGGACTTATTGCGATTACGGTTGTTCAAATGGCAGTTGTAATCCTCCCCCTTCTTGCTCCGATTCAGATGGTTACAACTTCTATAGTTACGGGTATTGTTCAGACTCTTACGGCACCTATTATGATTTCTGTAGCGGGAATTACGCCTATGATTATTATTGTAGCGGTGGATATTGCTATGGAGTTTCTTATAACTGCGATAATGACGATTATTCTAGTTCTTATTGTTCGGGAGATACAGCGATAAGTTACACTTACGATTATTATTGCACTTCGGGAAGGTGTGATTACGATTACTACTCCAATTCCACTAACTGCAACAATTATGACGGTTGTTCAGGCACCACTTATTATGATTACTACTGCTCAAATGGTTATTGTACCTATACTTCTTATCCTAATGATTCGCGGTGTCTAAAGCCTCAAGGAAGTACTTGCACTTCTGATAATGAGTGTCAATCTGGTTACTGTGTAGATGGTTATTGTTGTAATTGGGCCTGTGATGGAACTTGTATGCATTGTGATTATAGTGCTGATCCCGGCACTTGTTATTATTATTTGGCCGGTGAAGATCCTGAAAATGAATGTTATGGCACAGGAACTTGTGGAGGAACTTGTAATGGGTCAGGGAGTTGTCAGTATCCGAGCACTTCGGTCACCTGCAGCAGCTTACAAGATTGCGATTATTTAAATTATTATTATCAAAGTCCAAGCGGAGACTCGCCGACCAGTGAAGATTGGTGTTGGTACAGAGATTATGCAGATAGCTATCGCTACTGTGATGGTGCTGGGTCCTGTGCCGTTTTGAATTGTTCCAGTTACGAAGCTGTTTTCCAATATGAATGTGGCACCTGCAAATACATTCCTTCAAACTATTGTACCGGAGATTATAAAGGCAGTTGCGCCAATTACTCTGCTGGAACCTCTTGTGGAACAAATAAGGAGTGTGATGGAAATGGAAATTGCGTAACCTGTTATTACCCCACTGGCAGCATCAGTGCTTCAAAAACATCGGTTGAAACCGGAGAAACATTTACCATTTCTATCACCGGAAACGATGATCACGATGTTTACTATTTGACTTACAATAAAGATAGCGATGTTTGGAATGATACCAATAAACAGAAATGTATAGGTTCCCAAACTACTTGCACTAAAAGTTGGGATATTGTTGAAAGTACCGCCGGAACTTACACTTATTATGGTTGGGTTCAAGATTCAGATAACTCTGGCGGCCATGGTTGTTCTAATGATCATCGAGCTTCCATTGGTTCAGTAACAGTAACCGTTACCAAGCCAGACAATCCCCCAACCGGTACCTTAGATGTTTCACCAACCTCTGTTTGTCCCAATGATACGGTTACCGTTACTATTACTGGTAACGACGATAACGATATTGATCAACTTCAAGCCTATTACGGTGGTTCTTGGCATACCCAGTGGTGTGATGGTATTCAAACTTCCTGTACTAAAACTTGGACTACTTCTGAATCAACTCCTGGAATTTATACTTACCAAGGTTATGTTTATGATTCAGCTTTTCAAGGTGCTTGGACGACCCCTGATTCTGTAGATGTTACTGTCCCCGATTGTAGCGGAACGGATAGATACTGTTCTGAGGGCTCTTGTATTTCGTGTAATGGTTCATATCGAGATTGTGATGGAGATCCCTTAAATGGTTGCGAAGTTGATACTGATACTGACCCAAATAATTGCGGGAGTTGTGGTAATGTCTGTTCGGGAGGAGTATGTTCAAACGGTAGTTGTATGGAGGGAGATTGCGATGATGCCTGCAGCAACCAAGGCTATCCTGAAGGATGTTGTGGTAGTAGTGGTAATTGCGCTGAAATATGTGTTGCTGGAGGATATAGCATTGAGACAGTAAATATTCACGATCAGGGAGAATGTACTGAAACCAGCTTCCCGACTATAAAGAGTTGTTATTGCTGTCAGCCAATTGTTAATACCAAAATAGATTGTTATTTTGGAGCCGATACATGTATTTTCGACAAATTAGATGTTTCTACCGGAGAAAGTGTTTGGGTTTGTGGGATATTAAGAACTACAGACGGTACAGTCATACCTGGGAAAACGATTTCATTTTGGGTAAGTACCGATGGTGGCTATAGTAAAGTTTTTGATGTAGGAACTACTGATTCTAATGGTTATGTCTGTAGGTCTTGGACGCCCGACAGCACTTATGAAGGCGTCAAAAAATATGTTTTGTTTTTTGCCGGCGACGGCGCCTACAATCAGAGTCAAACAAGCGAATACGAACTTAACGTTTATACGCCTTCAGTCTTTCCAACTTGCAATCGAGCAACTCCTTCAAAGATTGGCAATACTTGGAGTGTGACAAGTGATTGCTGGTATGCAAAAACCCTCTGCCCGGGTACCTGTACTATTTGGTGTAGTGACGATAGAGTGGGCGAAGGATTTTATCCAGCAAACAACACTACAATTCTTCCCAAAGGCTCCTGGAAAATTACTGCCACTATGAACAATATTAATACTTATGTAAAATGTCACGGCAGTCAGTATTGCATCGGCACCTATATTTGCTACTCTCATGTCATCGGTTTAAGATTGCAATTATTTTTAGATGGAGTGTTAGTAAATGAAGCTTGGCGGAATGACGGCGCTTACGTAGAAGGGGGTCGTAATGTTCATCATGAAGCAAGTTTAGCTGTTTCCCCGCTCAGCATAACAGAAGATGTAGTTTGTGATAAAGATGAAGGGTGTGTTCTGGAAATAAATCGGGACCTAGTGGAAATGGGTTGGTCGCGCAAGTTCTGGAGCGGGGAAGGAGATTATTATTACGCCCAGGCTACCGCTGATGTCACTGTAACTTGGGAACCAATTGACAATACTTCACCAACCGTAGAATTATCTTGTCCTTCTGGCTGGTTAAAAGAAGGTTATTATACAATTTCAATCTCAGATACAGATCCAGAATCAGGCTTGAATTTGAATGAATGTAAATATAAAATTGAGGAGTGGACAGTGGACGGAGGAAGTTATGTCAAAGACGTCACCCCCACAACTGGAAGGACTTGTAATGGCCCAGTAGGAATTAATGTCGGTCCGGGCTCTCCATTAACTGCCGAAGGGCCAAAAGTTTATAAATTTATTGCTACAGCAAAAAATAATGTTGATATGAATGCAACATCTTCTTGCTGGCTAAGTTTCGATTTTACTCCTCCTACTACTGAAATTAAATAGTTTAAAATTAATAAAATATCCCATAATAAAATCCTCCCTCAATGAGGGAGGATTATCTCTGTCTTCCAAATCTCGGTCTTTGAGTAGAATATCTTCAAGGTTCCATTAGAAGATATTAAAGTGTACTCCCCGATGAACAGATTGACACCATTTTGGTAGGGCGGTGGAAGGTCTATTCGAGAGAAAGTTTTCCCGTTATCAAAGGAAAGAAGAAATTCCCAAATTTCAATACTAGTAGTAAGGTTGGGGTTAATAACAGAAGTAACCTTTCCTACTCCAACAAGATTTGGTTTTAATATGATATTTTTATTATTTGGATCTCTTTTTTCCCCAGTAGGATTCTCTCCAGCAAATGCGAAGGAAATTATTTTCCCGTCTACTGTACTTCCATAGGAGAGTCCAGAGGTTGGAGAACTTAACACAAATTCTTCATAGATTTTTTCCTTCTCTTGAAAATTGATTCCGGGATCAGTGATCTTTCCTACGTATTCCCAAGAATCACCTCCATTATTGCTTTTCCAGACGCTAACTGGCCGGATCTCTCCCTTACTGCCAATCGCGTAAATGATTTCACCTTTGTTGTCGTCGAAAGTAATAACTGCTATGTACCGGGCATCAAAAGGCCCATTTGTTTCCCACTCTACTTCAACCTTGGGTAGGGAAGTGGATTCCGGTTCTGGTGTTGGTGTTTTCGGTGTTGCTGGTGGGATAACTTCATGTTGGCTTGGTGGTTGAGGCAAGGTTATAGTCGGCTTAGTTATTTGCCAGAATCCGAAGTAACTACCCAAACCAACGAGACAAAAAGCCACTATAGCAACAATTATCCAGGGAAGCGGGATATGCTTCATTACTGTTCCTTCTGGGCGCGTCATTTTGATTTCACCTCCTTTCAGGAAATTTTGTTTTTCTCTATTGCTACCCTAACTGATTGTTAGGGAACTGATATAATTATACTATCATTAAATAATTCTGTCAAATTTTCTTTGTAATTTTAATTAAAATTTATTTTTTAATTTACTTTTTAAAGATTACAACACCTATTTTTATCTTTCTCAATAATTTATTCTGATTAAATTTTTAATATGTTAAAATAAAAATATGTCAGAAAAAACCTATATTAAAATAGTTCCCCAAGTTTCTAAGGAAAAAATAAAAAGAACATACCGGAGGTTAGCTAGAGAGTTGTCAAAGAAAATTTTCGTTTATTTTCAGAAAAAAGAGAAAAGGCCATTTTTAGAAATTGATATCACTAACCGTTATAAGTTAAATTTGGGAAGAGAGGAAATAAAAGACTTTCCGGTTGAGATGTTTGGGAGATTAATAAAGGAAACAAAAAAAATTGGATTTTCTACCTTGAACTTTAAAGGGGAGCCAATTTTACACCCAAATTTTGCTGAGTTTATTCGATTGACTTCCCAAGAAGGTTATCAATTTTCTTTAACAATTAGAAATCCTTTTTATTATCAGGATTATTGGAATGCAATTAAAGAATCAAAACAATTTTGTAATTATTTCAACCTTATTTTAGCGGGTATCAATGCCAAAACTCACGAAAGAGTTTTAAAAGAAAAAAAAGGAAGCTTTGAGAAAACTACCGAGGCTATAAAATTTTTTACAAAAAATGGGATCGCCGTAAATGTAACCGTTTATCTTAATAAAAAAAACTGGAATCAATTTAGAAAGATTGCTCTCCTTTGTCACTCTTTAGGGGTAAGAAATTTAAGATACACTACTTTTCTTAAAGATTCAGAAGAGAAAAAAAATTTACTTTCCAAAAGAGAAAGAAATTTTTGTTTTAGAAAAATAAAAGAGTTTGCTAAAAATAAAAAATTTATCCGCCCCAGAATTTTTATTGATTCTTTATCGTTAATAGATAACCAAGAGAATGTTTGTTTTTGTAGAAATCTCAAGCCCTTTAAACAACTATTTATTGATTACAATGGAGGAATAATTTTCTGTGGAAGATTGGTTCAACTCGATGGTAAGCCAAATATTTTTGAAAAAGGGATTTCAGGTTGTCTCCAAATAAATATATCAATTATTAATGAAATAAATAAAGAAAGATTAAAAGATATCGAAGAAGAAAAAAGATTCGAAGGCGTTGCTACTTGTCAATATTGCTACGAAGTCGCAAAGAAAGTTATTCCAAAATTAAATTATGAAAATTAAAAATGTAGAAGTAATTACTATCTACGACCAAATAAAAAAAAGAAAAAAAGGAACCTGCTCATCTTTTTTGCATTCCAGGATAAACATTAAAAATTTGAGACCTCAAAGATATCCGTATCTTTATTTTGATTCCCTCGGGGATTATAAGATTTTTTGTAATTTTTCAAAGGGAAAAGGAATGGCTATTTTAAATCAACCGGCAGCAGATATTTTAAATTTTTGTGATGGTAAAAAGGAAATTAAAACTATATTTGATATTTTCTCTTCAAAAAAGAAAGAGAAGTTAAATCTTAGTAGCGTTTGGAGTTTAGGAAAAAAAGAAATTTCTTTAAAAAAAGCTTTTAAAAAACTAAAAGAAGATAAAAGGCCTTTAACGCTTAATGAATTAAAGAGAATTATTTTTCTCTTTGAGAAGGTTGGTTTAATACATAGTTTAGAAATTAATCAAAAAGAAAAATTAAAGAGGAAAGTTAATACTCAAAATCCTTTTGAGGTTTATTTTTATTTAGACAGAATGACGAGAGAAAAAGGATTGGAAGCTATTGATTCAATTTTTAACTCGGGTCTAAAGGAAAATTCTAATTTAATCTTTATTAGATTTTTTCTCCGAAAGCCCGATGAATTCCTAACTTTAAAAGAATTAATAATTTATTCGCGAAAGAAATCAATAGAAAACTTTATCGATTTTACCCCAATTATTTTTACAAGTTGGAGTTTAATTGACTCTCGATTTATTAAAGAAGTTCGTCAGTTGAGAGCAAGGGTAGTTCTTCCTCTGGACGAATTTAAGAAAAGAAGAAAAAAGCTTAAATTTTTAGAAAAAGAAAAATTCTCCCCAATTTTTGTAATTACCCTGACTGCTTATAATTTAAATAACATAAAAAAAACAACTCGTTATTTATTGAGAAGAAAATTTAGCTTTATTTTCGGATTTATTCCCAAACATCCTTTGATCCCTAAAAAGTTAATCCCCGAAAATGATGAACTAATAAGGTCTATGGATGATACTTTTCAAGTAATTAGTAAAAAATTGCCCCGACTAAGTTTATTCTCGAATATTTTAGGCAGAAATTTTCTTCTTTTTCGAGATGGAAAAGCTAAAAGGATAAATTCCCTCTTAGTTTATCGGAAAGGAGACTCATTGGAGATTAAGAGAATTAATTTTAAAACGAAAATAACTCCGAATTGTAAGAATTGTCTCTTTAGAGAACTTTGTTGGAGCAGTTATCCCGTTATAACAAGATATTTTTCTCCTTCCCTCAATAACCTCAATGACTATTGTGAAGTTTATCAAAATTTAATTCCTAAAGCTTTAAGACTAGAAGCAAAAAGATTAATTAAATATAAAGCAAATCAATTGTGAATAAATTTTTAACACCAAAAAATTTTACCTGTCAGTGGCATATTACCGAAAGATGTAATTGGCATTGTAAACATTGTTATCAAAGTGAACACCCGGTGCCCGATTTGTCGCTCGAGCAGCTTTTTTCTATTCTCGATCAATTTTTATTTTTATTGAAAAAATGGGAACTTCCTCCGGGTCAAGCTAGATTAAATATTACCGGCGGAGAGCCATTTGTTAGAAAAGATTTTTTTCAATTCTTAGAGCGAGTTTCTGCCACTGCTATTTCCTATGGTTATACTTGGGGCTTACTTTCGAATGGTTCTCTTTTAGATGAAGAAAAAATATTTAAATTAAAAAAATTAGGCATTGATCGGTTTCAAGTTAGTTTAGAAGGGATGAAAAAAAATACCGACGAGATAATGGGCAGGGGAGCATTTGAAAAAGTTATTAAAGCAATAAAACTTTTAGTAAAAGCTAATATTCCTACTCGAATTTCATTTACCCTGACTAAAAAAAATATGAACGATGTTCCAAAGTTAGTAAAACTTTGCGAAAAATTAGGAGTAGTAGCTCTTGGTACTAGGAGATTAATTCCTTGGGGAAGAGGAAAAGAGCTACAGGAATATATGCTTCAACCAGAAGAATTAAGAAATTTTTATTTGAAAGTAAAAGAAATCAATAAAAGAAGGAAAAAAACCAGGGTAGTAATAGGATGTGAATCAGCTATCTTTAATGAGGAAATATTAGCTGATCCCCTATCTAATATGCAAATTAACTTCTGCGGAGTAACTCAAGGAAGAGCCCTGACTATTATGGCTAACGGTGACATTCTACCTTGCCGGAGATTACCAATTGTAGTTGGAAATGCTCTCTCAGATAATCTCTATGATATTTGGTATTCTAAACCAATGCGCGACCTTCGTAATTTAGATAAATTATCTCCTTTCTGCCAAAAGTGCCCAAATTTCTCAAATTGTTTTGCCGGAGGGAGATGTGTAACCTATGCTTACACCGGAAAAGTGGATTTACCCGATGTCCAATGCTGGCGGGCTTATAA
>CAZVTU010000008.1:0-15705 GCA_964630295.1 uncultured Candidatus Saccharibacteria bacterium | reverse complement strand
TCTTGACATTTTTCCCAAGAGAGGTTAGATTTGTAATTGTGTGAAATATGGGAGATGATTTAAAAGAAAAATCTAAAAAAGTTTTATTAAAAGTTATAGAGAAAATTAGAAAAAAAGAAAAAGAGATACCAAAGAAAAAACAAAAACTCAAAGAAGAACAGCAGGAAATTTACGAAGAATTTGATTAATAAAAAACCGTTAAGAAATTCTACGGCTTTTTTATTCTTTCAGTTTCTTTCCGCTGTGGAATTGACGGTGAATGTCGCGGAGGCGTTTGTTAGTGACGTGCGTGTAAATTTGAGTACTAGTAATACTTCGATGTCCTAAAAATTCTTGAATAGTTCTTAAATCAACCCCTTGGCTTAATAAATCAGTAGCATAGGAATGACGAAGAGTATGGGGAGTGGTAAAGATAGGAATACCAGCCAAGATGGCGTATTTTTTAACAATCCTCTGGATTGATCGGGCGGTTAACCGAGCATCAGCATTTTTTCTAGAAACGGAATGGATAAAGAGAGCTTTTTCTTTATCTTTGCGGGTTTCTAAGTATTTCTTTAACCAGGATAGAGCCCTTTCTGAAAAATAAACAGTTCGAGGATTACCACCTTTACCAATAATTCCAAGCTCTAAATCTTTTTTATCTTTTATATTGGCGAATTGGTCTCGGTTGAGGGCTACTAATTCAGATATTCTTAAACCTGTGGAAAATAGAGCTTCTAAAATAGCTCTATCCCTTAAACCGGTGAGGTTATTTATATTCGGAGCAAGGAGAAGTTTCTCAATTTGGTCTAAAGTAAGAAATTTTATGGTTTTTTCGCGTCTAATGTCCCTTGGAAGGGCTATTTTATCGGCAGGAAGGGAAACTATATCTTTGACTGCAAAATAGCTCAGAAGGGCTCTCAGAGCGATAAGATAGTAGTTCTGGCTTATTTTCTTCAAGGATCGACCTTTCTTATCAGTAGAACGGCTTAGAAAAAGCCGATAAGCCCAGATATCTTCAGAGGTAAGCTCATGGGGTAAAAGATTATCTTTTTTTGTTTTTTTGAGCCAGTAGGTGAACTTATTCAAATATCTCTTATAATTCTCTTGGGTTTTATCTGATAAGCCTTTTTCAACTTCACAATAATCAAGAAAATTGGGAATATGTTCGATGATTGAGGTGTTTGATTTTTTCATAATATTAGGGGAGATCCCTCTTTAGAGCCCCTCTTATAATTACGCTTTACCTTTATTGTGCGACTTTCTCTATATTAATAATATCCAGACCCAAATAGCCTGTCAAGTACTTCCCTTTTGAGTATTTATATCTCAATAAAAAAAGAAGAGGGATGCGAGAATCATTAATGCATCCCTCATGAATGCTGACTATAGTATAGCCATCATTTTGGCGAGCAATTGTTAAGGTGCGATATTTGTTAAAGAGCTGAAACAGAGTGAAAATTGCGGAGAGAGGGTTGGAATGCAAGCTTTTTGTGAAATGCCGTAAGGGAGATTTTCTGTAGAAAGGAGGTGATGTTCTTTCAGCAGAGTCTCCCGCAAGAAAGGAAAGATTCAAGTTCCCCTCTCTCCTATTTTTATAATAATTTGTTTTTCGATCACCTGTCAATAATAATTATTCACAGAACAAAAAATCGCTGAGGTTTCTTTTCCCCAGCGATGAAAGGGCCGTTAACTTAAATGTCGCACAATTTTATCTATTTTATTAATTCTTTAAATTTTTCCCAAAGAGATTTGCCAACTTTTGGAACTTCTTTTTTTACGCTTTCTTTCATTTCTTCTTTTTCTTTTTGAAACTCCTCTTTAATCACTGGTTTTCTTTTCTCTATTTCTTTTCTAAAGAAAGGTTTGATATAGGGTTCCCAAATATTCTTTTTAAACCAATCCCCCATTTTCTGCCAAATAGGTAAAACTTCCTCTCGCCAGATTTTTTCAATTATCCCCGGAAGCTCTTTCTTTCCAACCTCAAGGGTTTTTTGGCCAAACTCTTTAGCTTCTTCCATTGTTTCTGGAGCTTTTATTGGTGTTTGAGCTTGAGTAAACGCAACTATTGGTAGAATTATACCTAAAATAATAAAAATAATAACCAATTTTTTAATTTTTAAATCATAAATCATATTTTTTCTTTAGCTTCTTTTATTCTCTCGAGGGTTTTTTCTTTTCCTAAAATTTCTGCTATCTCAAGAGGACCAGCTGAAGCCTCCTTACCAGTTAAAGCAACTCGGAGAGGCCAGAAAAGCTTTCCCCTATCCCCCATTTTTTCTGCTTCGGGCATTAAATTATTTTCTAAATTTTCTTTCGTCCACTTTTCTGGATTAATTTTAGCTAATATTTTTTCTAATTTTTCGAGAGAATTTTTGATTTCTTTATCTGACATTTCTCCCCATTTCAAGAGAGATTTATCATATTCTAATTTTTCTTTAAAGAAAAAATCTGTTAACTCAGAAATTTCTGAAAGTTTTTTTAGTCTTTCTTGATAAAGAGCAACAATTTTCTTCAATAATTCAAAATCAACTAACTCTTCTTTAATTAAGCCACGTTCTTTAAGATAAGGTAAACAAAGCTCGGTCAATCGATCGATTGATTTTTGGCGGATGTAAAATCCGTTTAGGAAATCTAACCTCTTAATATTAAACACTGCCCCTCCTTTTTGTACCTTATCTAAAGAAAATTCTTTAACTAGAGAAGGTAAAGAGTAAATTTCTCTTTCATCTCCAGGATTCCATCCCAAAAATACTAAAAAATTAATCATGGCCTCTGGTAAGTAACCTACTTTTCGATATTCCGAGATAGAGACTGCTCCGTGTCTTTTACTCAGTTTAGATCTGTCTGGTCCTAAAATCAAAGGTAAATGAGCATAGTCAGGCCGAGGAAATCCTAAAGCTTCCTGGATTAGAATTTGTTTCGGCGTATTGGAAATATGATCTTCTCCCCGGATAACATGACTAATTTTCATCTCAAAATCGTCAACCACTACAGCAAAATTATACAGCGGAGTGGCTAAATTTTTCGCGATTACAATATCTCCCATTAAACTAGTATCAAATTCTAAGCGACCTCTGATTAGATCATCAAAATATACTTTCTTTGAGGGAACTCTAAATCGAATAACCGACGATTTTCCTTCAGCTAAATATTTTTTTACTGTTTCTTTCGGTAAGTTGGCACATTTTCCAGAGTATTTTGGTGGCTCCCCTATTGAGAGTAAATATTGTCTTTGGGCTTCTAAGTCTTGTTCCGAGCAGAAACAATAATAAGCTTTGTCTTCCGCTAATAATTTCTCAAGATATTTAGAATAAGAATTTAATCTTTGGCTTTGTCGATATGGTCCATATTCTCCCCCGATATCCGGACCCTCTGACCACTCTAATCCTAACCATTTAAGACCATCAATGATATCTTTTTCGTATTCCGGTGAGGACCTTTCTAAATCAGTATCTTCAATTCTTAGGATAAAACTTCCTTCGTTTTGTTTGGCAAATAGATAGTTAAATAGAGCGGTTCTAGCTAATCCTATATGTAAAAACCCTGTCGGAGAGGGAGCAATTCTTACTCGAACATCTCCAGGTTTTTTAAACTTAAAATTTTCTCCAAGCATATTCTCTATAATTTATTGTCTCATTTGGTAAGATATTCCACAAGATAGTTGGCAATTATTCTCCCAGCTTGAGGTCGAGAGAACTCTTTGGCTGATTCTGCCATCTTTTTAAGTTCTTCAGGGCGAACAAAAAGTTGTTTCAATTTTTCTAAGAAAAAACGCGAAGTAAAATTAGTCTCTTCTAAAACCTGACAAGATCCTTTTTCAGCAAAAGCATAAGCATTTTTGACTTGATGATTTTGAGCAGCTTCAGGAAGAGGAATTAAAATCGAAGGTTTGCCAACAGCGGCAATTTCAAAAATACTTCCAGAACCTGCTCGACTGACAATTAAATCACAAGCAGCATAAGCTTGACGAAGTTCTGGTTCTGCCAAAAATGGATAAAGATGATAAAATTTCTCTAATTCTTTAGTTATTATCGCTTTTGATTCAGCTTTTACTTCTTGAAAATTTTTTTCTCCACATTGATGGATTATCTCAAAATTTTCTAAAAGTTGGGGTAAGACTTCTAAAATTTTATCGTTAATTCGTTGAGCCCCTTGAGACCCACCTAAAACTAGAATCACTGGTTTTTCTCCAGTAATTTTAAAAAATCTTTTAGCTTCCTCTTTTGTACCGGTGAGAATTTCTCTTCTAATAGGATTACCAACCAATATCATCTTCCTTAATGGAAAATATTCAGTTCGAGGAAATGAGACAAAAATTTCTAAAGCAAATCGAGAGATAAATTGATTAGCTTTTCCTGGCACAATATCTGATTCATGTAAAAAAATCGGAACTAAAAGCATTTTCCCAGCAATCACCACAGGAATAGAACCAAAACCTCCTTTACTAAAGATTAAATCAGGGGAAAGAAAAAAAATATAAAAGAAAGATTGTAAAACCCCAAAAGGAATTTTAAAGCAGATGTCGATTAAATTCTGAAAGAAAGTTTTCCATCCTAAATATCTTCTAATTTTTCCAGCTAAAATTTCTTTTACTTTAATTCCCTCCTGAGAAAGAAAAATCTTTCCAAATTCGTCCTTGGGTCCTAAATAAAAAAATTGGAGATCTTTTTTGGGATAAATTTTTCTTATTTCTCGAGTAATGGCAATAATGGGGACTATGTGGCCACCAGTACCACCACCTGTAAAAAGTATTTTCATAGTATTTTATGTATTTCTGGAGATATTTAGTAATATTCCTACCCCAATTAATTCAGTAATTAAAGCTGAACCACCGTAACTAATAAAGGGTAAAGGAATACCAGTTAAAGGCAAAATTCCGATCATTGCTCCGATATTAACAAAAGTTTGAACGATAATCCAGGAAGTAATCCCGAGAGCGGTAAGTTGGGAAAATCTATCCGGATTTTCTTTTCCTATTTTAAATCCACGCCAAAGAAATATTAGGAAAAGAGAAATTAAGATTAAACTTCCAATAAATCCTGTTTCTTCAGAAAAAATAGCGAAGATAGAATCAGAGATCGTTTGGGGTAAAAACCAAAGAGGTTTTTCAATATTAGCTCCCAAACCAGCTCCAAAGATTCCTCCCGAACCTACAGTAATTAAAGCTTGTTTTGCTTGATAACCTATTCCTAAAGGATCAATTTCAGGGTTTAAAAAAACTAAAAAACGCGCTGCTCGATAGGGAGCGAGCTTAATCAAAGTAAATAATCCTCCTACCCCAATTAAAGCTATTAAAAAACTATGCCATAAAGGGGTATTAGCTAAAAAATACATTAAAGCGGCTACCAATACAATAGTTCCCAAAGTACTGATATCCGGTTGGAGAATTAAAAGAGAACTTATAATTCCAATCACTACCAAGAAAGCTACAAATGTTTGACTAAATTGATTAAAATTACCTATTTTTTGATTTAGAGTTATTTTTTCAGTTCGACTGCTGAGCCAGGCTGCTAAATAAATGATAAAGGTTAATTTTAGTAATTCCGATGGTTGAAAAGAAAATGGACCTAATCTAATCCACCTGGCTGCTCCCTCTAATTTCGAACCAATTACTGGAAGAAAAACCATTACTAATAATACTAAATTTATCAAAAGTAGAATTGGTGCCCATTTTTTAAAAACTGACAAATCAATTTTAAAAGCCAAGAAAGCTAATACTATTCCTGGGATCAAAGCAAATAATAACTGATGTTTTAAAAAATAATAAGTGTTACCAAATTTTTCCTGAGAAAGAGGAGCAGAAACACTAGCTAAAATAACAATTCCTAAAACTATTAGAATTCCTACGATTAAGAGCAAAATATAATCAGGATGGTTTTTATTTTTTACCATAACTCTTTACGTATTTTTTAAATAAATTACCTTTTTCTTTGTAATCTTTAAAGATACTAAAACTTGGTGAAGCAGTCGAGAGAAGGCAGATTCTTCCCTTTTTGGTATATTGATAAGCTAATTTTACTGCCTTAGCCATACTATCAACAAAAAAATGTTTGGGTACTTCCCTACCCCGAGCTAATTTTAAAATTTCTTTCCAAATTTTTTCACCGGTTGTTGGAAACAAAATAACAGTTTTGATTTTACTTTCTAAAACTTTTTTTGCTAAATTTTTAAAACTAACATTTCTTTCAAAACCACCTAGCATAATTGTTTCTACTTTATTACCCAAAGTTTCAATAGCTTGAATTGTTGCTTCCGGAATTGTTGCCAAAGCATCGTTATAAAAAGTAATTCCCTTAAAAGTTCCAACTAATTCTAATCTATGGGGTAAGGGTTTAAATTTTTTAATTACTTTTTTAATAACTTTTTCTGGGATTTTGAATATTTTTGCTACTGCTTTTGCAGCCTCTTTGTTTAATTCATAATATTCTCCTTTAATAGGAATTTTTTGAGCTTTGGATTTTTTAGCGATCTCTTTTACTAATTTATTTTTGGAATTATAGATCAAGAAATCTGTTTTTGTTTGATAACGAGTTATATTTGCTTTAGCTTGGACATATTCTTTAAAATTTCGGTAATAATCTAAATGCTCAGGATAAATATTCAAGAAAACAGCGATTTGTGGACTTTTTTTGAGATTATAAAGCTGATGGCTGGATAATTCATAAACATAGATATCCTTTGGGGTAGCTGAAAATAAAAGATTTAATACTGGTTTTCCAATATTCCCTATTAAATGAACCTTAACCCCTCCCCTTTTGAGAATCTGATAAATCATTGAGGCAGTAGTACTTTTCCCTTTAGTGCCAGTTATCCCAATAATTTTCCCTGGACAATTCTCTAAAAAGATTTCGGTTTGAGTAGTAATTTTTTTTAAAGCTGATTTTGGCAGAATTTTGAATGGAATTCCTGGTGATTTTAAAACAACATCATAATTTTTTATCGCCTCAAGATAGTTTTTTCCTAAATATAATCTAACGTTTTTATCTGGTTTTTTAATCTTTTCTGATTTATCAGCAATTCCCAAAATTTTTTTGGGAAATAGCTTTCGCAGAAACAAAAAGGTATTCCTCCCCTCTCTACCAAACCCCAAAATCAAGATTTTTTTATCTTTTAGTTTGTTTAAATTCATTCCTATTCTTTAAGATAACACAATTTTAGCCTTTTTTCGAGAGTTGTTTTTTGAGAATTTTTTCAAATGGTGAGTTATGTTGATTATTCCAAGAGGTTAATATTTTCTTTGATTCTTTTTCTAAATTTGGATATTTAGGCAATATTTTTCTTTCAAAATATTTCAAGAGAAAAGGCATCTTAACAGAGAACTGTTCTCTGTATTTTTTCCAGCTTAAATAAAAAGCAGATACCGTTTCTTTTTTTGTCCCAACGCATTCAAATGGTTTGAATCTCCTCTCGCCTATTAATTCTTTCATTATTGGAAGAAGTTTTTTATCTTTAAAAAGATTTTTCCCAAAAATTTTAATTAATTTTTTTTCTTCGACAAATGGATAAAGACATGTCCAGACAAATAAACACTTTGGGCACTTACCACACCATTTTTTAGAAGGTTTTTTGGCTCCCGAAGCTGTTTTATAGGCCTCATTACAACTTAAAAAAACCGGAAAATATTTAGGATATTTCGAAAATAATTTAGCAATTTGGATTTCATACAAAGGCCGAAGGAAACTAAAATATTCGATGTCTTTTGCTAAGTATTTTTTAGAATAACTTCTGAATTTTTCTTCAAACTCAAAACTTTTTGACCATTGATGATTAATAGTTTTTCCTCGATATTTAACATTTCCTTCATTAGAGCTCCTTTCATTAGAAAAGGCAATATATTTATAATTAAAAATTACAGCTAACAGAACACTCAAAAAAGCTAAATAAGCTGAAAAGGGAGTGTGACCGTTTAAAAAACCTTTTCGATTTAATTCTAAAAGTTTTTCATCAATTTTTCTCTCAACAATTATTGGTTCTTTACAATTAGCAACCCTCATTATTTTTTTGGCAGCATCGGTTGGATTTAGAGAAAAACATCGAATATTTTTTTTCGCGTTTTTCAGTAATTCCAAAGTCACCACCGAATCTTTCCCCCCTCCAATTGGCACCAAATATCTATTCCTGGGCGATATTAATAAATTGACGCCTGTATATTTATTAATATGCGAAATAATTTTGGGTTTTTGAAAGGGTATTTTATTTTCATAAAAAAACTGCCCCATTCCCCCAATTATTAAATCCTGCCACCATTTAATTTGCTTTGAATTTAATGGACCAGTTTTGATTTCAATGATTGGTGAGCAAGTTGCTTTCCAATAGCTGGGAATTTCCATCAATCCTAGATGAAACACTAAATTATTTAGTTCTTTCTCCCCTATTTTTCTTATTTGTGATTTATTGATATTTTTAATAACTACTTTTGGTCTAAAATAAATACTTGGTTCAATTTTAAAATTAAAAAAAATCTCTAAATCATTTTTTGAGAGTTTATAAAGATAATTTTGGTAAATAAATTTTGGACACTTTTTTCTTAAAATTTTTAATTTTAATTTGTAGTCTGACATCTGTATTTTGAATTATCCAAAGAGGCGGATGGTAATCCCGATTATCGCCATTATCGCTCCAATTATCCAGAATCTCATTGTTATTTGGTAGTGAGGCCAGCCTTTTGCTTCAAAATGATGATGGATAGGGGTAGAAAACCATATTTTTTTATGTCTGAATTTTTTAGAAAGAAGTTGTAAAATTACTGATCCAGATTCAATTACTAATAAAAATCCAATAATTGGTAAAACTAAAACTGAGTCAGTTAAAAAAGCAATAACAGTTAAGGCAGCACATAGTCCCATCATTCCTGTTTCTCCCATATAAAATTTAGCTGGCGGAATATTGTACCACAAGAAAGCTAAAAGTGATCCTAAGATTGCAGCACAAAAAGCAGCAATATCAATTTGTCCTAAAAACAAAGCTATTCCAGCAAAAGCTCCAAAAATCGAAGCAAAGGCTCCGCCAGCTAATCCATCTAAACCATCGATTACGCCACCCGAGTAGACCGCCATCATTACCACGATGAAGAGAGGAATATACCACCCATCTATCTCAAAATCTCCTATTCCCGGGACATGGATTGTATGCCAATCTAATTTAAAATAAAACCACAAAGCCCCAATTAAACCAATTAAAGAAACCAAAAGAAGGCGCTTTTTTAAACTTAATCCTCCACCAATATATTTTCCTTTACCGAAAACCTGTAAAAGATCATCAGCTAAACCTAACAAAGAGGCTGCGACTAAAGCAAAAAGAGGAAGCCAAGTTTGACCCCGGCTTAAAAAATTGAGTTTTTTTAACCACCAAATATCAGTAATTTGGGAGATTCCAAAAACGAATAAAATTAAAATTAAAACTGTTAGCCAAATTAAAATCCCACCCATTCGAGGAACTTGAGTTTCCCCTGTTTTGTGAAATTTTTGAAAAACCGCTACTTCTCCCCCATCGATCGCTTTTTGTCTAACCTCTTTTCGCCAAAGCTTGTATTTATATAATAATTTAGTCAAAATCGGCGTCAGCAAAAAAGCAACTATAAAACTAAGAGCCCCTAAAGTAAATATTTTTATAACATCAATTGCTGCTTCAGGTAAATAAAGCATAGAGTTACCATTTATAAGCTGTTTCTACCCAATTGGTAAGTCGTTTCATTTCTTCAAATCTCGCATGATTATTATCGGTTCCTAACACCACATTAATTAAATATCCTTGATTATTAGGAGCGCGCAAAACTAGAATCATACAACCTCCAGACATTTCTGTGTAGCCGGTTTTTCCTCCTACAATTCTTTCTTGCCAATCAATAGAGTTATCAAATAAAAGTTCATTGGTATTTACTAATTCTGGACCATAAAGAGTATATTTTTTCGTAGCTAAAATTTCCCAAACTAGAGGGTTTTTAAGAAGTTCTTTGGTGAGTTTTACTAAATCAAAGGCGGTTGAAAAATTTAGTTCAGTTCCCGAATCTTCAGGATCTAAACCAGTAGGATTATCAAAAAAAGTATTATTTAAATTTAAGTTTTTTGCTTCTATTCTCATCAATTTAACGAAATCTCGTTCGGTCATACCTTCATAATCATTAGCTAAGGCGAAAGCTGCGTCATTACTTGATTCCATTAATAAAGGATACAGAAGATATTTTACCGGAAATTTTTCTCCGATTTCTAATTTTCCTAAATTTTCCATTTGGGAAATTGCTTCTTTTGATATAGTAATTTCTTTGTCAAGATCATAATGTTTTAAAACAACAAAAGACGTCATCAGTTTAGTTAAACTGGCGATCGGTAGTTTTTGATTAATATTTTTTTTAAATAAAATTTTTTCTTTGCCTTGATCGTTTACTAATACTGAAATTGCTGATTTTGCTTTAATATCTAAATTTTTAACTTCTCGGTTACGAAAAGGTTTTAAAGTCTCTAATTTTTTTTCCAATTCAATTTGAGCAGTAAAAATTTGAGGGTTTTTACTAATCTCTTGCCAATAAAAAAAATCTCTTAAATTAGTTTCTAAAAGATTTATTCCCCACCAAAAAGGTAAACTTAATATAAAAGCAGTTAAAAAAATTTTAACTCGCGGTGTCATTTTTGAGGTTTAGTTATTTTTATGTGAAGTTCTTTTAATTGTTTTTCTTCTACTTCTGAAGGAGCATCCATCATTAAATCTCGATTGTCTCCAGTTTTAGGAAAAGCAATTACTTCTCGGATATTGGGCTCGTTAAATAATACAGCTAAAAATCTATCAATACCAGGTGCTATTCCACCATGGGGTGGTACACCGTAGCTAAAAGCCTCAAAATAATTACTAAATTTCTTCTTAATCTCATTTTTCTTGTGACCCAGTACCTCAAAAACAGCAGTTAAAATATCTAAATTAGTTGTCCTAATACTTCCTCCACCAATTTCATATCCATTTAAAACAAAATCATATTGATAGGCTAAAATTTTCTCTGGATTGTTTTTTATCTCTTTAATATTGTCAGTTTGAGGTTTAGTAAAAGGATGATGCATTGCACCCCATTTTTTTTCGTCTTCTTTCCACTCAAACATCGGAAAATCAGTAATAAAACAAAAAGCTAACTCATCTGGATTGTTTTTATTTTTTCTTAAATCAGGTTTATCGGTTCTATATTTTCTTATTGCTTCTTTGTAAGTAATTCTTGGGAAAGGGAGTCTAGTAATTCTTTTCTCGGGAAAAAGTTTTTTTATCAAAGAAGTATATAGTTTCTCAACCAAACTTAAGATTTCATTTTGTTCAGTAAATGACATTTCAATATCTAATTGGGTATGTTCAGCTTGTCGGTCAGCTCGAGGGTCTTCATCTCTGAAACAACGAGCGATTTGGAAATATTTTTCAACTCCTGCTACCATTAAGAGCTGTTTAAATTGCTGAGGGCTTTGAGGTAAGGCGTAAAATTTACCCGGTTGCAATCTTGAAGGAACTAAAAAATCTCTTGCCCCTTCAGGAGTAGATTTAGTTAAAATTGGTGTTTCTACTTCAACAAACCCTTCTTTAATTAAAAACTCTCTCATAAATTGAATTACTTTCTGTCTGAAAATTAAATTCCTTTTTAACCTCTCTCTTCTTAAATCTAAATAACGGTATTTTAACCTTTTTTCTTCTGAAATTTCATACCCCGAGGTATCAATGGAAATAGGTAAAGTTTTAGCTTTAGCTAACACCTCTAATTTTTCTGCCTCTAATTCTATTTTCCCAGTTTCAATTTTAGGATTTTGCATCCCCTTAGGTCTTTCCTTTAATCTCCCCTCAACGGAAATAACCCATTCTGGCCTTAACTTTTGGGCTAAATCATAAATATTTTTATTCTGGGGCGTAAAAACTAATTGGAGAATTCCACTTTTATCTCTCAAATCAATAAAGATTATTTTCCCGTGGTCTCTCCTGGTATTTATCCAGCCACAAACTTTAACTAATTTTCCTCGATATTTAATTGTTTCAGTATTTAATATTCTTTTCATCTAAGATAACTTTTTACTTTTTCGATAATTTCTTTTGGAGTATAGCTGGTTTTAATTAAATAATCTTTAGCCCCCAATTCATAAGCTTCCTTTTTTGTTTCAGGATCATCGTAATTTGAGAAAGCCACTACTGGAATCGAGGACAATTTGGGATCTTTTTTTAATCTCTTTAGAAAGCCAATTCCGTTTTCTCTTGGTAATAAAATGTCTAAAAGAATTAAATCTGGCATTTCTTTTTTGGTGACTTTTAAACCCTCTTCAGCTGAATCAGCTAAAATTACTTCAAAACCAGCTTGAGTAAATTTATCTCGATACATATCAGCTAAAATCTTTTCGTCTTCTACTATTAGAATTTTCTTTTTTTTCATATTATTTTATTGGCAATTCAATATAAAAAGTCGAGCCTTTTCCTTTTCCTTCTGATTCTGCCCAAATTTTTCCTCGATGCATTTCAGTAAACTTTTTAGCTACATATAAACCAAGCCCCACTCCTTCAGTATAAAGCTGAGTTCCGGCCGTTCCCCGAGAAAAACTTTCAAACATTTTAGATAATTCATCCTTAGTTAATCCAGCCCCCGTATCAGAAATAATAATTTGAATTTTTGATTTTAAATCTTTAGCTTTTACGGTTATCCCTCCTTTTTCGGTATACCTTATAGCATTATCAATCACATTCATTACTACTTGCCTAAATTTATCTTTGTCTATCGAAATTTTGGGCAATTTTTTGAGGGGTTTACTAAATTTTAAGTAAATTTTTTTGTTTTTTGCCTCATTTTCTAATTCTTCTATTACGCTAGAAATTATTTCTTCTATCGAAGCTTTTTCTAATTTTAATTTCATTCTACCGGCTTCAATTCGAGAAACATTCAAAAGGTCATTTACTAATTTTATCAATCTTTCATTAGAAATGTAAATGTTTTCCAAAGGCTTTTTCATTTTTGGTGGTAATTTACCGTAAGTTTTTTCCAACATCATTGAAATGTATCCTTTAATTGCTGTTAAAGGCGTTCTCAGTTGATGAGAGGCAATGGAAATAAATTCCGACTTCGTTTTGCTTAATCTATTAACCTGTTCATAGAGTTTTTGAAGTTCGGCCCGCCGTTTAATTTCTCGAATAACACTTTGAATTAAAAAATAACCAAAAATCAAAAAGAGAACAAATAATCCTCCCTTCCAGAGATATTCTAATAATGATTCTGAAACAAGAACCTGAACTAATAACAAAATAGCAATAACCCCAACCAAAACTTCTGTTAATATTACCTTTATTCCAAACAACTCTCTTTTTACAATCGCATAAGCGGTAAATCCAATAAGAAAAATAGCTGAATAATTTCCAAATTGCCAATATTGGATTGTGCCTCGCCAAAGAGGAAGAGCCACATTAAAAAAAAGATTTATTACTATAAAAATCGAGAGTCCTATAAGAAAATATTGAACTTTTATTTTTTCATTTTTAGTTAAATAAGAATATTTCAGAAACAATTTAAATAAAATTAGAATGGCAATAATAATGATTGTTCCATAGAATATAATTCTTCCAATGGGATGGTAAATTGGATTATTTCCCCACTGTGTTAATTCTACATTTCTTACAACAAAATTAGTAAAGATTGTTACAAAGAAAATAATAAATCCCGATAAAAGAATTATTGTATCTATTGTTTTTTGTTCTTTTTTATCTTTGATGGGAAAATATTTTAAGAAGAAATATAAACTAATTAAAAAGAGACAAACCATTCCAAGAATTAATCTCCCAAGAAATAATGCCTGAGTGAAATCCTTTAAAATTGAAAATAAATAACCGCCATCGATCCAAAAAAGAAGAAAAATGGTTAGCAATAAGAAAAAACGGTTTTCTATTTTTTGGCGTCCAGCTAGATAAACCCAAAAGCTTAATCCTAGAGCGCCAACATTAATTATAAAAAGAAAGGTATAATGTATTAAGTTATAATTATCATTAAAACCTAAAAGCATAAATTCATTTATATCCCTTACTGCTTAAATGGAAAAATATTATTTTTTTTAGGGTGTTAGGAATCTCTTTAACATTAATTGATTTAATTTTTTTACTTATTTTTTTAATTTCCCAATAATTTTTTTCCCATTCCTTCAGAAGCTTATTTTCAATTTTTGCTTTTTTTATTTTATTTATAATCTTTGATTTATTTTGTTTATTAAGGTTTTCAACTTTTATCACGCCACTATTTAAAGCGTAAATAAAGATGCCACTAGTAAAATCGTTTTCTTCTATTTCTCGTTCCCAAGTGCTTACCCAATTACCAATTCTTGACATTTGTTGCGCTTTCCATCCCAGCTCTCTTAATTTTCCCGTTTCTTTTACATCGAATTCGGGTAAACACATCAATTCAAGTGTTAAATTTGTAAGAACCTGCATGCTATGAGGAAAATATAACCAACCTTCGGTTACATTAAGTAAAGAGCGATTTTTTTGTATTAAATAAGAATATCTTACTGTATTTAGTAATTGAAGAATATCATACCTAAAAACATCCTTAAACTCTCGATATCTAGGAAATCTTCTAATTGTTTTATTAATTTCTCTCCAAATTCTAATTACAAATTTGATACGTTCTTTATCGGTTTTATTTAATTTTTTAAATTCTATATATTTCTGATAGAAAGGAACTTTTAATATCTCTTCAAGCAATTGTTTTTTTCTAAATTTTGCCTTATCAGCGATATCATCTAAGAAGGTATCAAACATAAATATTAATACTTTAGCTTTTAAAAGAGGTTCCCGATATTTTTTTTTAATTCTCTTACCGGTAAAAATCTTTGTCCCTCTGTATATCCATTGCCAAAGATATTCATTCCTATTTAAGTCTCCAAATTTTTCGTAATCGTTGGATAGTTTCTTTATTTCCAAAGGTAATTTTATCTTTTTCACTTCTTCGACTTCTTTTTTTACTCTCTCTGGTGTTAATTGTTTTAAAATTTTTTCAATTACCATAGGTTTTTTTAAATTAACCATTATTAAATTTTACTTAATTTTCCCAAGAATAGCAATAAACAAAACTGGCGGCCTTCGCCGCCAGTTTTAACAATTCAATTAAATATTCTATTCTCCGATTATTTGGATTTGGACTTTTCTTGGACGAGATCGGTCAAGTTCTAACATCATTATTCTTTGCCACTGACCGAGTTGCATTTTACCGTCAATAAGATTCAAAGTGATATTTACCGGCAAATGAATTGCTTTACAATGTGAGTGTCCATTAATACACTCATTTGGGCAGACATTTACCGTTCTTTCATTAAAATTATCGTGTCGGTAATTCAGATTTTTAGGAGCGGTTTTTTCCAGGTTTGCTTTAATATCTTCCAAAAGTAAGGGTTCATTTTCATTCAAAATTAAAGCACAGGTTGTATGGAGAGTTTGAATATTGACTAAACCATTTTTAATTTCACTTTCTTTCACAAAATTTTCTACTTCTTCAGTAATATCAATAAAATCGAATTCGCTCTTAGTTTGATACTCAAGTATTTTATTTGCGCTTTTCATAATATTTTAAAGCAAGTTTTAACCAGGGAGCATATTCTCCCGGGTTTTTCTTTAGATTATCTTTGAGAGTTTTAATGTCAACCCACTTCCAATCAGCTACTTCTTTTGGGTTAGGTTTTACCTTACCATTATATTTTCCAACTAAAAGAGCGCATACTTCCTTTTCTGAGCCAATAT
>CAZVTU010000007.1:0-15806 GCA_964630295.1 uncultured Candidatus Saccharibacteria bacterium | reverse complement strand
AATTGCTTTTTTATAAGCTATCTTTGATTGGGGGTGGTGAATGAATTTTCCTTCATGTCCTTTCTTTGGCCAAAACAAAATATTTATTCCCGCTCTTATTCTTTCCTCGTTATCTAAAGGATTCTCATTCAACTCCTTAGCTAAATCATTAGCAATTTTTAAAGCTTTGTAATACAAACAGTTGTTATACAAAACCTTTCCTTGCCTTTGTAAAGAAGAATCCATCCAATCTGCTGCTGGCAGAGAATCTATTAAGCCGCCTTTATCGTATTCTCGACTTCGAAGCCAAACTATGGTTTTTTTTACCGAGGGCCAAAATTCTTTTAAAAATTTTTTATCTCGAGTAATTTTAAAATAATTCCCCACTGCTATTACAAACCAAGAAGATGCATCTGATGAATAATATTGTATCTTAAGTTTTCTTTTCTTACTGAGATCGTATGTATTTAATATTTGCCCTGAATCTCTTTGAAATTTTTTTAATAAAGTTAAGGTTTTCCTAGCAGTCTCTATTAAATCTTTTTCTCCACTTAAACATGCTCCTAAAGTAGTTATACAACCATCTCTTCCCCACACACTATCGTAGATTTTATATGAAGCTTTAAAACCAAACTTGGTTGAATTTCTTTTTAAAACCCTAATCGCTTTTAAATAACATTGGTCAATTAGTTTCTTCATTGTTTAAAATCTTAAGATTTTTGGTGGCCATACTGTTAGATCAATTACAATGGAGGGTCGAGATTGTTTTAAATTTCCGGCATCGATTATTAAATCTGGCTGATATTTCTTTTTTTTAAACTGGTTTATGACCTCTTTTATTTTTGTTGTAGCTGGTTTTCCTGAAATATTGGCTGAGGTAGCAGTTAAGGGTCTATTCACATGCTTAATTAAGTTAAGCAATAGCTTGTATTTTGGAATTCGTAAAGCAATTTTTCTTTCCTCCACTCCATAAACTTTTATTTTTTTTCTTTTTAATATTACGGTTACTTTTCCAGGCCAAACTTTTTCCAGAAAATTTTCTTGCTCTTTATCTATTTTGGCTAATTTTTTGGCTTGTTTTAAATCTTTAACAAAAATTGGAATAGGTTTATCTTTCGGTCTTTTTTTTATCTTGAAAATTTTATTAACCGCTTTTTTATTGGTCGCATCAGCAATTAACCCATAAACTGTATCTGTTGGATAAACTATCACTTTTCCTTCTTTTATTGCTTTTATTATTTTAGTAATCTTTTTCATTTTTAATTTCCTCTATTGCCAATTTCACCGCGCCAAAAACCGGTTTCTTCTTTGGACGAATAAACTCTACCCGCGGAGCTATTTTTTTAATTTCTTTCTTAACAGTTTCTAAAACAATTTTGGAATTAAAGGTACCTCCAGCTAAAACTATAGGAAATTCTACTTTTTCAAAATTTAATTTTTTGATTACCTGATTCCCTGCCAAAGCTAATTCTTGACCAGCTTTAATTAAAAGATTTTTCGCAAGCTTATCTCCTTTTTTTGCTGCTTTATCAACTAAAGGAGATAGAGAAATAATATTTTCAATTGCCTTTTGTTTGTAGATTTTCTGAATTAATTCTCCTTCTTCTTTAATCTTTAAATTTTTAAAAATTAAATTAGTCAGGAGAGTATTTGGACCTCTACCATCTAAGAAACGACAAACTGCCTGAAGAGCTTTTTGCCCCAACCAAAAACCACTTCCTTCATCACCCAGAAGATAATCCCAGCCTAAATTTACTTCTTCTTTTCCTTTCCGCCAACCGTAAGCTAAAGAACCCGCTCCAGAAATTAAAAGAACTCCTTCTTTTTTATTGGTCCCGACTCGAAAAGCTGCCCTTTCATCACCTTCAATTTTAACTTTTTGATTAAAAATAAATTTAATTTTGGGTAAAGTTTTGAGAGATCTTTCGATTTCTCTTTTTATTTTTTTGTCTCTTTGTAATCCTCCAGCTAGACCAATGTAGGTAAAGACAACTTTTTCCTTTTTGAAATTTTTAGTCACCAGGACGATGGCTCGAGAAATTTCTCTAACCGCTCTCTCTTTACCAACCTTGTTAAGATTAGATGGCCCAACCTTGACTTTAGCAAGGACCATTCCATCGAGATTAGATAGAATTGCCTCGGTATTAGCTCCTCCACCGTCAATCCCAATAACATATTTCTGATTATTTAGAATCATATTTTTTTAGTATAGCATAAAAAAAATAATAGGGCCCTGTTTATTTTTCACAGGGCCCTTAAGGGTGCAAAATGCACCAACGTGGAGGATAATCCACATTACTCCAAGGAGCTTAAAAGCTTCTTCTCTTCTCGTCTTATCTTCAGTTGTCGCTTTAGGACAACTAGTCAAATAAAATCGCGTGGACCGTGAATCATCACGCCCTCCTTTCTTATAACTCTAAATGGTATGGAGTAATTTCATCACCTCCTTTTTTAAAAAACTACCGAATGGGGCTACCCTGACCCTCATCGGTGGGTGTTGTTTCTTTTATATTTAAGGGCCAGGGTGCCCCAAATCGAGGAAGAAGCAAGCCGTAGCTTACTTCTTACAAAGGAGTAGGGTCTTACCCTACTGCAAATATTAAGATAGATTATAAAAACCAAGGAGTCCTGTCAACCCGTTAGAAGTCCAGTTATTCACAGAAGGAAAACTTACTTTTTTCTTTCAAATTTAAATTTAGTAAAAAGATTGGTATTATCTTTAATGTTTTCAAAAACTAAAGTTCCAGGACCGATTAAGCATTCTGAACCAACGAAAATACCGGGCATTGTTCCCGACTGGATCCCAAACCGACTACCATCGCCGACAACTGTTCCAAAATAAGTTAAACCAGTATCAATTTTTTTCTCTTTGACTTTCGATTTAATGTTAGCTCGATCAATTCTTCGATTAGCTGTAACAAATCCTGCTCCAAATCGACAACGTTTCCCAATTATTGAATCGCCAAAATAACCAGAATGAAAATGTGTTTCTTCTTGAATTAGGCAATTTTTAATTTCAGTAAAGGCACCAGTTACAACGTCGTTCTCTAAATTTACCGGACCCCGAAAAACGTTATTAGCTCCAATTTTAGAATTTTTACCAATAAAACAGGGACCATAAATAACTGTGTTCTCCCCAATAGTTACATTCTCACCAATATAAATATTTCCATTTATTACAACATTTTTACCAATCCTAGCCTTAGGAGAAATAAAATGTTTAAATTCTCCTGAGTTGCTCATTATTTTTAATATTCCTAAAAGTTCCCAAGGGTATTTTAGAGATGGAGGTTCTTTTTCTAAAAGAACAAAACTAGCTTTTTTGTTTTTAATGTAGAGATTAAGGGCATCAATAAAATCCTCTTGATGATGTTTTTTAATATTTTGATAATAATCAAAAAAATCCGGGTGTAAAAAATACGTACCAAGAACTTTTATATCAGAAGGTTCTCTGCCGGGTAGAGGATTCTCAATTATTTCAATAATTCTATCTTCCTCATATTTTAGAATTCCATAGTCCCAAGGAGTGGTTGTTTTAACTCCAGCTAAAATAGCCTGAGATTTCTCTGAGGTATATTTATCTAAAATTTTCTTAATAATTTCTTTAGCCGTAACTTTATAAGGCCAGAAAACAAAAAATGGTTCTTTAATTAAATCCTTTGCCTGAAAAATAGCATTTCCTGTACCTAAGGGTTTTTCCTGAATTATATAATTGATATTAATTTTGGTATCTAATTCCTCTTTTTCTAATTCTTTCTTTAGAGAATATTTTGGAGAAGTAACTACCACAATATCTTTGATTCCTGATTCCGAGATTCCTTTAATTGTCCAATAAATCAAGGGTTTCCCTAAAATTCTTATTTGAGATTTATGCTGTTTATTGAGAGGCCAAAAGCGTGAGCTTTCACCAGCTGCTAAAATTATGGCTTGCATAATTTAAATAATACTTTTGCTATTTTTTTTGAATCATGAATTATTGGACCTGAAGAAGTAAGGAAATCTCCTCCAATAAACTTTGTTTTTGGAAAAACTTGATCTAATCTAACTTTCTTATTAAAAGATACTAATCCTAATAATTCTGGGTGCTCTTTTTTATATCTTTTAAATCTAATTTTTGATGGCTTTTTTGTATTATAAATTACGAAGTCAAGATTGTTCCCTAACAATTTTTCTATCTCTTTAATAAAATCGAAAACCGAAAAATTATTTGTCTCTCCGTATTTATTCATTAAATTACAAATATAAACTGTTTTTGCTTTACTTTTTTGTATTGCTCGGGAAATACCTTCAGTTAATAAAATTTGAGAAAGAGTAGAATAAAGATCTCCGGGGCCAATAACGATTAAATCCGCCTCCTTAATCGCTTTGGTTGCTTTTGGATAAGCTCTGGCTTTTGGTCTCAGAAAAACTCGTTTGATTTTTAATTTTCCATTGTGTTTTGGAACATCAATATTTGTCTCACCAGAAATTACTTTTCCATTTTCTAAAATTGCATAAAGGTTAGCTTTATTAAGAGTAACCGGTAAAACTTCGTGTTTTATCTTTAAAAGCTTACTTATTTCTTTAATTGTTTTTTCGTAGTTATTAGTGGTAAGCTCTAAGGCTGCAATAAAAAGATTGGCAAAATTGTGACCTTTTAAATCTCCAATTTGAAAGCGAAAATTAAAAAGATCTTTAATTATTGGAGAAGTATTAGAAAGAGCAATTAACGCTCGTCTAATATCTCCTGGGGAAATAATATTGAACTCTTTTCTCAATCGGCCGGCTGAACCGCCGGAATCTAACACAGCACAAATTACTGAAATCTTTATTGGATATTTTTTAAGTCCTTCCAAAACCGCTTTTGGCATGGCATTACCACCTCCAAGACAAACAATCTTTTTTAACTTCTTTGACATAAAATTTTCTTTATTGTAGAGTAAAAAAGTAAATTATGCAAGATAAATTTTTAATAAAAGGTGGTCTACCTCTTTCTGGAAAGATAGAAATATCTGGTTATAAGAATTCAGCCGGCGCTTGTTTAGCGGCTGCTTTACTTTCAAAAGAGCCCTCAATTATTGATAATCTCCCTCGAGTAACTGATGTTTTAGACCAAATTGAAATTTTAAAATCGATGGGTGCTAAAATTGAATGGTTAAATTCAAAAAAAATAAGAATAACTCCAGTAGATTTAAATCTCCAAAAAATCCCTAATCGATTATTTGAAAAAATGAGAGTTTCGGTATTACTAATCGGACCTCTTTTGGCTAGATTTAAACAATGTAGGGTGCCTCATCCGGGGGGAGATAGAATCGGCCTTCGTCCAATTTCTACTCATATTCAAGCTTTAAAAGATTTTGGAGTGAAGGTAAAAGAGGAAAGCGGTTTTTATTTTTTTGAGATACCCAAAGATTTAGAAGGAAAAAGAATTGTTTTAAAAGAATTTTCGGTGACCGCTACCGAAATAATAATGATGTTAGCTTCTCTCACTAAGGGGAAAACAATTATCGAATTAGCAGCTGCTGAACCCCAAGTTCAAGATTTAGGAAATTTTTTAAGAAAAATGGGGAGCGAAATTGAAGGGTTGGGAACACACACGATTACGATTGAAGGAAAAGAAAAATTAACTGGGGGAGAATTCAAAATTTCACCAGATTTATTAGAAGTTGGTACCTTTTTAATTGCTTTTGCTCTAACTCAAGGAGAAGGAGAATTGGAAAATGTAAATCCAAACCATTTAACGATGTTTTTAGAAAAAATGAAGGAAATTGGTGTAAATTTTGAATCCTTAGAGAATAAAATTTTGGTAAAACCATCAAATAATTTTAAAAATACAAAAATCCAAGTTCTTCCCTACCCTGGTTTCCCTACCGATCTCCAACCCCAAACATCGGTTTTACTTACTCAGGCTGAAGGAAAAAGTCTAATCCACGAACCTTTATATGAAAACCGTTTTCAATATCTTCAGGAATTAAGAAAAATGGGGGCGGATATTGAAATCACCGACCCCCATCGAGCTTTAATTTTTGGTAGAAAAGAGTTAATTGGGAATAAAATAAACGCCTTAGATATTCGATCGGGCGCTGCTTTAATTCTGGCTGCCCTAGCTTCAAAAGGGCAAACTTTAATTGAAAATATCTCCCAGATTGAACGAGGTTACGAAAAATTTGATGAAAAATTAAGAAAGCTAGGAGCTCAAATCGAAAAAGTCTAACCCTTTACTTCGCTTTTACGTGCAAGATTGAAAGTTTTAAGATTTAATTCCAGATATTTTTCTGGAATTATTTTTTTTATCGCGTAAGAAATCGAATTGGGTCTAATGGGAATTAAATTTTTGAAGGAAGCTAAACTTATTAGATAAATACCAGCTACTACATTAGTTCCAAGTTTTTCTTGACAAATTTTCCCTGCCGGAACTAAGTTAATGTTTTTACTTATTTTTTTAAGGGTCTGAATAATTTTTTCTTCAGATAGACTTTTTACTAAAGGAATTGGTATAATTTGGCGGTTAATTAAGAATTTTGTTTTGGGATTACCGTAAAATCCAGCTTTTACTGCTTCTTGCATTTCTAATCCTAAAATTAAATCAGCTTTTCCAGTAGAAATCATAGGTGAGTAAATTTTCTTGCCAAATCTAATATGAACTTCAACTGATCCACCTCTTTGGGATAAACCATGAAGTTCAGAAGTTTTAACATCATGACCCTCGAATAAAGCTGCTTCTCCAATAATTCGCAGCAAAGTAATTAAACCCTGTCCCCCAATCCCAGCAATTACTATATTAAATTGATCAATTTTTTTTGCCATTTTATTTTTTAGTAACGAATATACAAGGATGTCTGGCAATAATTACTGAAACCTCAGGTTTTGTTAAAAATTCTTTTACTGTCGCCACAAATTCTTTTTGATTAGCAGGATCAATAACCTTCCAGTTTTTCACTCCGCAGCCCTTAACAATATTTTCTATTTTAATTCCATCGGGAGTAGCAGGAGCCCCGGGATGAGGTTGATGTCCAGTCATAGCAGTAGTCATATTATCCATCACAATAATTAAAGGATTAGATTTATTAAAGACCGTATTAATTAAAGCAGGAATACCGGCATGAAAGAAGGTGCTATCACCAATAAAAGTAATTAATTTTTGACCAGTTGCTTTTTTTATTCCGTGAGCAATTCCTATTGAAGAACCCATACAAGATAAATAATCTTGCAAAAAATGAGGTGGTAAACCAGCTAACATATAACAACCAATATCACCTCCAAAAATCACTTTTTGGGGATCTACCGCTTTTTTAATGGCTCCAAAAACTAACCAATAAGGACAACCGGGGCAGAGTTGAGGAAAGCGTTTGGATGCTCGTATTTCGTATTTGGTATTTGGTATTTGGTATTTTTTATTCGCGAATTTAGCGATAGCTGAAAGAGCTAGCTCGGGTTTTAGCTCGCCAACTTCGGGAATTAATTTTTTTCCTATGACTTCTAATTTACAATTCGATTGTTTAGCTAACCTTTCAATTTCTTTTTCTAAATAAGGTTCTAATTCTTCAACGATTAACACTTTTCTTAATTTTTTAATGAAGTTTTTAATTTTCTTTTCTGGTAAAGGATAAAAAAACCCCAGCTTTAAAACTGGTAATTTTAAATTGAGTTCTTTTAAAGCTTCCATTACATATAAATAAGAAATCCCTGAAGTAATAACACCTATTGGGGATTTTACAGAGAACAGTTCTCTGTTAATTGAGGATTTTTCAGAAAATTCTCGAACCTTCCTTTCTTTCTCTAAAAGTTCTTTTTTCATCTCCAGAACTCTTGGAGGTAGGGTTACAAATCTCTTTACATCTTTAACAAATTTTCCTCTCTTCAATTTTCTAAATTTTAAATTCAAAACTCGAACAACACCTCTTTGATGAGCAACTCGGGTAGTTATTCTAATTATCACGGGAATTCTAAATCTTTCTGAAATTTGAAAAGCTAATTTTGTAAAATCTTTACATTCTTGAGGATCTGATGGTTCTAAAGTTGGAATGTGGGCTAAATAAGAAATAGCTCTCGTATTTTCTTCAGATTGAGCAGAACTATGACAAGAAGGATCATCAGCAACCACAATTACAGTAGGTCCTTTTGTACCAGTATAAAGAAAAGGAAGTAAAGAATCCTGAGCAACATTTAAACCAAAACTCTTCATTGCTATTAAAGTTTTTAAACCAGAAAAAGAAGCTCCAATCCCTGCCTCCAAAGCCACTTTTTCATTAGTGGAAAATTCAAAGTAAATACCGGTTTTGGGGGCGATTTTAAAAAAGGTATTACCAATTTCTGAAGCAGGAGTACCAGGGTAAGTAGAAACAAATTGCAGGCCTGCTTCCAGGCCGCCTCGACAAATAGCTTCGTTTCCCAGGAGAATTATTTTTTTTCCTGATTTATTTAATAAAAGTTCCTCCATTATTTATGATTTTATTCCACGGTTACCGATTTAGCAAGGTTCCGAGGTTTATCGACATCACAACCCCTCAAAACTGCTACGTGATAAGCAAAAAGTTGAAGAGGTATTACTGAAATAATTGGGGTTAGCATTTCTAAAGTTTTGGGAATATAAATTACATCATCAACCATTTCCTTTATTTCATTATTTCCCTCAGTAGCAATAGCTAAAATTTTACCTTTCCTGGCTTTAATTTCTTCGATGTTTGAACAATTTTTTTCGTAAACTGAATCTGATGGACAAACTACAACGGTAGGAAAGTTTTCATCAATCAAAGCAATAGTTCCATGTTTCATTTCTCCTGCTCCATATCCTTCAGCGTGAATATAAGATATTTCTTTTAATTTTAAAGCACCTTCTAAAGCAATTGGGTAATTATACTTTCTGCCAAGATATAAAAAATTATTAAAGTCTTTGTATTTCTCAGCCAATTCTTTTATTTTTGAATCGCTTTCTAAAACTTTTTTAACTAAATCGGGAAGTCGAGATAATTCTTTGGCAATTCTCTGACCCATCACTAAAGATAATTGTCTCTGTCTACCCAAAAACAGAGTTAATAAAGCTAAAATTGCTAATTGAGAAGTGAAGGCTTTAGTAGAGGCCACTCCAATTTCTGGGCCTGCATGACTATAAATTCCCGCCTCAGTTTCTCTAGCAATCGATGAGCCAACCGTATTTACAATACCTAAAGTCATTGTTCCCTTTTCTTTAGCTTCTCTTAGAGCTCCCAATGTATCAGCTGTTTCTCCAGATTGAGAAATAGCAATAACAGCTGTTTTTTTATCTAAAATTGGCTTTCGGTAACGAAATTCGGAAGCCAAATCAACTTCGGTAGGAATGCCGGCATATTCTTCAAGCATATATTCTCCAACTAAACCTGCATAGAAAGCTGTACCGCAGGCAACTATATTTATTCTTTCAATCTCTCGTAATTTATTTTGAATTGAATCTAATCCTCCTAACTTTGCTTTACCTTCTTCTAAAATTAATCTTCCCTGAAGAGAGTTTTTAATACTTTCCGGCTGTTCCATTATTTCTTTTAACATGAAATGAGGGAAACCAGCTTTTTGGGCGTCTTCTAATTCCCATTCGATTTCTTCTGGTTTTTTCTCTTTTAAAATAAAAAAGTTGTCCGGGGTGATGGTAATTAATTCACCGTCATCAAGATAAATAACTTTTTTGGTATGAGCGATGACTGCTGCTGGATCAGAAGCCACTAAATATTCATCATTTCCCAAACCCAAAAGCAAAGGACTTCCTAGACGGGCAGCAACAATCTTATTTGGATCATCGCGAGAAATTACAGCTATCCCATAAGTTCCTTTTAAGAAACCTAAAGCTCTTCTAACTGCTTCTTCTAAATTTCCTTTAAAAAATTTTTCAATCAAGTGACAGATTACTTCACTATCAGTTTCTGAAGTAAATTGATGACCCTCTTTTTCTAATTTTTCTTTTAAATTTTGATAATTTTCAATAATTCCATTATGAACCAGCCAAATATTCCTTTTGCAATCTGAATGAGGGTGAGCATTATTTTCAGTCACAGCTCCAGTGGTCGCCCACCGCGTATGTAAAACGATAGGATTAGCAAGATAAGAATTATTGTTGTCATTTACTTTTTCTTCTAATTTAGTAATTCTTCCCACTGCTTTTTGACAAATAATGTCTTTTTTCTTCTCATCTAAAAAAGCAAAACCAGCGGAATCATATCCTCGATATTCTAAACGCTTCAATGCTTCGATCCCCCACTTTAGAGAGTTAGGGTTATTTTTTTTGGATATATAACCTACTATTCCACACATTATATTACTATATTTATAAGTTTGCCCGGTATAAAAACAACCTTTTTAATTTCTTTATCTCCTATCCAATTTTTAATCTTTTCTTGAGAAATTGCAAGTTCTTTTGCTTCTTTCTCTGAAATATCTGCTTTAACCTTAATTTTATCTCGAACTTTACCGTTTACCTGGATAATTAAAGTAATCGTTTCTTCTTTAAGAAATTCCGGATTGGGTTCAGGCCACTTTTCCAAAGTAATACTACTTTTGCGCCCTAATCTTTGCCAGAGTTCTTCGGTAAGATGAGGCGCAAAAGGAGAAAGTAAAATTAAAAACCTCTCGATAACTTCTTTTCCAACTTCCTCTTTATGTTTTTGGGTTAAATTTATAAATTCCATAAAAGCGGCGATGATAGTATTAAATTTCATTATTTCTAATTCTCCGTCTATTTTTTTATTTAATCTATGGAGCGCTTTTAAAATTATAGGACCGTCTATCTTGTCTTTTTTATTTTCTGAAAATTCTAATACTAGTCGCCAGACTTTTTCTAAAAAGCGAAAAACCCCTTTTACTCCTTGAGTTGACCAAGAAATAGCTTGGTCAAATGGCCCCATAAACATTTCATATACCCTTAAAGTATCAGCTCCATATTTCTTAACTACATCATCAGGATTGATAACATTACCAAAAGATTTTGACATTTTTCTACCATCTTCAGCTAAAACGATCCCATGAGAAGTTCTTCTTTGATAAGGCTCTGGGGTTGGGGCTACTCCGATGTCAAAAAGAAATTTATAAATAAAACGGGAATATAAGAGATGTAAAGTAGTGTGCTCCATGCCACCATTATACCAATCGACAGGTAGCCAATATTTTAATTTTCGAGGATCAGCTAGGGCTTTATCATTTTTAGGATCGCAATAGCGCATATAATACCAATTAGAACCCGCCCAATTGGGCATGGTGTCGGTTTCTCTTTTAGCATCTCCTCCACATTTTGGACATTTAGTATTTACCCAATTAGAAATTGTAGATAAAGGACTCTCTCCAGTTCCGGTTGGTTGATATTTCTCAACATAAGGAAGTTCAACTGGTAAATCTTTTTCTGGAACTGGCACCACCCCACATTTTGGACAATGAATAATTGGGATAGGCTCCCCCCAATAATGCTGTCTAGAAAAAACCCAATCTCTTAATTTATATTGAACAGTTCTTTTACCAAGATTATTCTTCTCTAACCACTCAGTAATCTTCTCAATTGCCTCTTTAGACTCCAATCCAGTAAATTGTCCAGAATTAACTAAAATTCCATACTCTACAAAAGCTTCTTCTAATTTTTGACTTTTGACTTTTGACTTTTGACTTTTTATTACCTCTCTAATTTCCAAACCATATTTTTTAGCGAAATCATAATCGCGGTAATCATGAGCTGGTACCACCATCACCGCTCCTCCGCCGTAGGTTGCGATAACATAATCTCCAACCCAAATGGGGATTCTTTCTTTATTAACTGGATTTATACAATAAGAACCAGTAAAAACACCAGTTTTTTCTTTCTCTAATTTCTCTCTCTCGAAATCACTTTTCTTTTTAGCTTCTTCAATATATTTTTTAACTTTCTCTTCATTTTCTTTAGTAATTAACTTTTCCACCAGAGGATGCTCAGGTGCTAAAACTACGGCTGTAACCCCAAAAAGGGTATCAGCTCTGGTAGTAAAGACCTCTATTTGATGCTCAGAATTTAAGACAGGGAATTTTACTGTTGTACCGTAACTTTTGCCAATCCACTCTATCTGTTGAGCTTTGATTTTATCAAGGTAATCGACTTTCTCTAAATCTTCAATTAATCTATCAGCATAAGCTGTAATTTTTAACATCCATTGTTTTAAAACTTTTTTCTCAACCGTCGCCCCACATCTTTCACAAGCTCCTCCCACTACTTCCTCATTAGCTAAACCAATTTTACACTGAGGACACCAATTAATAGGAATTTCGGCTTGATAAGCTAATCCTTTTTCAAAAAGTTTAAGAAAAATCCACTGAGTCCATTTATAATATTTAGGATCAGTTGTATTGATCTCTCTTGACCAATCGAAAGACAAACCTAAACTTTTAAGCTGTCTTTTAAAATTAGCAATATTTTTTTCCGTTGCTATCTGAGGATGAATTCCAGTTTTTATGGCGTAGTTTTCGGTGGGTAAACCAAAAGCATCCCAACCGATGGGATATAGAACGTTGTAGCCCTCCATTCTTTTTTTTCTGGCAACAGCATCTAAAGCTGAATAACTCCTAACATGACCAACATGAAGACCTTCTCCCGAAGGATAAGGAAATTCAATCAGAATATATTTTTTGGGTTTTTTTGAAAAATCCTCCGCTAAATAGAGTTTATTTTCTTCCCAATATCTCTGCCATTTCGGCTCTATTTCTTGTGGTTTATATTCCATAGTATTTTAAACCTTAGCATTTTTTAATGATTCTTTACAGAAGCAATTTCTTTCGTCTTTAATTTTAGGAATTGTGTCTTTTAATAATTTTTTAATTCTCTCTAAATTTTCTTTCATTGTTTTGATTATTTCTTTAGCATTTACTGGATGGAGCTGCCAAACATCGTAATCAGTAATCATTGCCAAGGATAAATAGCAAATTTCCAATTCTCTAGCTAAAATTGCTTCGGGAATTAAAGTCATGCCAATAATATCAGAAAAGTTTCTGAAAAATTTTGATTCAGCCCGAGTAGAAAACCTCGGTCCTTCGACACAGCAATAAGTTCCTTTTTGATGGACGGGAATTTTTAATTTTTTTCCTTCTTGATAAAATAATTTCCTCAATTCTAAACAAAAAGGATCAGCTAAAGAAATATGAACAGCTCCTTTATCATAAAATGTATAATCTCTTTTTTTGGTAAAATCAATAAATTGATCACAAATAACAATATCTCCCGGTTTAAAATTTTTCTTTAAAGAACCAACGGCACAAACTCCAATTATTCTTTCTACTCCTAATTTCTTTAAAGCCCAAAGATTAGCTCGCTGGGGAACCCGATGGGGAGGAAATTGGTGTTTTTTTCCGTGACGAGCTAAAAAAGCTACTTTTTTACCCGAAAAACTACCAATTTCGATAGGGGCTGAAGGAAAGCCAAAAGGGGTTTTTATTTTTAATTCTTTTTCTTTTTTGAAAAGTTTTGGGTCATAAACCCCACTCCCCCCAATAATGGCAATTTTTGGTTTATCTCCCACCATTTTTTTTAGTGTGAGGTTTAGATTTTGAATAATCTTTTCGCATTTTTCGTAGTAATTTCAGCTATTTCTTCATAACTTAAATTTTTAATTTCGGCAATTTTTTTGGCTATATATCTCACATAAAGAGGTTCGTTTCTTTGCCCCTCAAAAGGAGGAGGAGTTAAATAAGGACAATCAGTTTCAATTAGGATTCTATCTAAAGGAGTGTTTCTAATATTTTCTTCAAAATTAATTCCTTCAATTGATTTAAAAATTATTCCATTAAATCCAATATAATAACCAAAATTTAAATATTGATTGAGTTCCTCTAAGTTTCCTACAAAACCGTGAGCTACTGCTTTTTCTGGTTTTATCTCTGGATTTTCCTTCAAAAATTTAATTAAATCTTGATGAGCCATTCGGCAGTGAAAAATTACCGGTAAATTCAATTCTTTGGCTAATTCTAGTTGTTTCAAAAGTAAATCCTTTTGTTTTTGTTTGAAGAGCTCTTTCTTTTTGGTCGTCTTCGGCCGCCAATAATAATCTAAGCCGATTTCGCCGATAGCTATTACTTTTTGAGTTTGAGCTAATTCTTTATATCTCTCGTAGTCAAAATCTTCCTCTTTTGTCTTTATTTCAATCTCTTCGGCATCATTTTTTATTTTTACTAATCCTGTCTCTAGGTGAATTGGATGAAGTCCGACGGCAGCATAAATCCCTTCTTTATATCTTTGAGCAATCTCCACTGCTTTTTTACTGGTTTCGTATTGTGAACCAACATTTATCATCCAAATATCACTATCTAAAGTCCTCTTTATTATTTCTTCAAGATCATCTTTGTAAGCATTAAAATTTAAATGGGCATGAGTATCAATTAACATAAATTCAAAATTTTATTAAAGGCGCGGGAATAAAATTCTGCTCTTGTTAGTTTTTAATTGCTTAATGATTTTCTCTGAAGTCTCTGGCAAAAAAGGTTGAAGCAATCTGGCAATTTCATTTAAGGCAAACAATAAATCACTAATGACTTTTTGATTTTTGACTTTTGACTTTTGACTTTTATCCTCCCAAGGGCGTTCTTTCTCAATATATCTATCGCAGAAACCAATTAATTCCCAAACCGAAATCAAGGCCTCATTAAATTTAAATTCCTCTAAAGCTTTTCTATAATCTCTCTGAGTTTTATCAATACTCTTTTGAATTTTGAATTGTAATTTTGTTGTCGCTTGCGACTCCCCGTAGGGAACACTTCGACTTTTAACTTTTGACTTTTCTGCTAGTTTCATTACTCTGGCTATTAAATTTCCCAACCCCTTAGCCAAATCCGAATTATATCTAGCTTCGAATTTCTCGTAAGTAAAATCTCCGTCTTCAGTTGGTGGAATTTCTCGTAAAAGAAAATATCTAACCGGGTCGGTACCGTATTTTTTAACTAATTCAAATGGGTCAATAACATTCCCTAAACTTTTTGACATTTTTTGTCCGGCGACAGTGATAAAACCATGAATAAAAATTGTCTTTGGTAAGGGTAGTTTTAGAGATAGAAGAATTCCCGGCCAGATTAAACAATGAAATTTTTGAATATCTTTACCTATACAATGAACATCAGCTGGCCAGTATTTTTTAAATTTACGGCTATTTTTCGAATAACTTAAAGCTGAGAGATAATTGATAAGTGCATCTGCCCAAACATAAATTGTTTGATTATTGTCCTCGGGTACCGGAACTCCCCATTTTAAATCTTTTCTTGGCCGAGAAAAACTAATATCTTCTAATCCTCTCTTTGTAAAATTTAACATTTCGTTTTTTCGGACCTGAGGGATGATTTTAATTTTTTCGTTCCTAATAATTCTTTCAATGATTTTTGAATATTTTGAAAGACGAAAAAAGTAATTCTCCTCTTCGATTACTTCTGGCTTCTGGTGATGGACAATACATTTCCCATTTTTTAGATCCTTTCGAGTAATGAAAGCTTCGCAACCCGAACAGTAAAGTCCTTTGTATTTTTTTTTATATATATCACCCCTCCTTTTAAGTTCTAACCAAACTTTTTTTACTGAAGGCCAATGTCTTTTTTTATCGCTTGTTCTAATAAAATCATCGTTTGATAAATTTAAAATCCCCTTTAATTTTTTAAACTCAGCTGATATCTTATCACAAAACTCCTTTGGTGATTTTTTATCTTCTTTAGCCGCTTTCACTACTTTTTGACCATGCTCATCGGTTCCAGTTAAAAAGAAAACATCTTCTTTTAAAGAACGCCGATACCTAGCTATCACATCAGCTTGAATAGCTTCTAAGGAAAATCCTAGATGAGGAGAAGCATTAGTATAAGCTATACTAGTGGTAACATAAAATTTTTTTCTTTTT
>CAZVTU010000006.1:0-15910 GCA_964630295.1 uncultured Candidatus Saccharibacteria bacterium | reverse complement strand
GATTTTTTTCCGCAGATAGCGCATTGTTTTGCCATATAAAATTATTTTATCAAATAATTTAATTTTTACAAGCTTTCTAGTTATGTTATGATTAAAAAACATGGAATATTTCTTTCTTATTATTATTTTAATTTTTTCTGTCGTTATTCATGAAGTCTCTCACGGGGCTATGGCTTATCATTTAGGAGATCCAACAGCAAAATATGCGGGCCGACTTACTTTAAATCCAATAAAACACTTAGATCCAATTGGTTCTGTTATTTTACCACTTTTTTTAATCCTCATGTCGAAATTAATGGGCGGTGGAATTATTTTTGGCTGGGCAAAACCAGTTCCAATTAATCCTTATAATTTTCGAGACCAGAAATATGGTTCTGCAAAAGTGGCTATAGCTGGCCCTGGTTCAAATTTAATTATCGCTTTAATTTTTGGGTTGTCTTTAAGATTTTTTCCTCAAATCTTTACTGTTCCGGGACTTTCTTTGATGTTTTCTTATATTGTATATATAAATATTCTTTTAGCTATTTTTAATTTACTTCCCATTCCTCCTTTAGATGGTTCTCATATTCTTTTTACTTTTTTACCTCCGGGAATGGAAAATATAAAAATATTTTTAAGTCAATTTGGATTATTTATTCTACTTTTCATTATTTTCTTTTTCTTCCGTTGGTTAATTTTAATTATCAATTGGATTTTTACTCTAATCGTCGGCGCGTCTTTATTTTAATTGACAGTTGTTTTAATTTTTGCTAAATTATATTTTACCAGCGCGAAGCGCAAGATTTTTTTTGACTTTTGACTTTCGATTTTTTGAATTTATCTTATTATGCCCACTATTCATCAATTAATTAAAAAAGGAAGGAAAAAGACTAAGAAAGCTCGCAAAATGCCAGCCCTGACTTTTGGTTTTAATGTTTTGAAAAATCGACCCAAAGAATATCCTTCACCGTTTAAAAGAGGAGTTTGTTTGAAAGTTTTTACAGTGACTCCTAAAAAACCAAATTCTGCTTTAAGAAAAGTAGCCAGAGTTCGTTTGACCAATGGAATGGAAGTCACAGCTTATATTCCTGGTGAAGGACATAATTTACAGGAACACTCGGTGGTTTTAATTAGGGGAGGGAGAGTAAAAGATTTGCCCGGTGTTAGATATCATGTGGTTAGAGGGGTTTTAGATACCGCCGGCGTAGAAGGAAGAAAGCAACAGAGATCAAAATACGGAACCAAGCGCGAGTAATTAATTATTATTAATATGGCTAAGAGAAAAAGAGTAAAAAAAAGAACCATATCACCCGATCCTATTTATAACAATGTTAAAGTGGCAAAGTTTATAAATCAGGTAATGAGGGAAGGAAAGAAAACAATTGCTAGGAAAATTGTCTATGGAGCTTTTAACATAATTCGAGAAAGAACAAAAAAAGAACCATTAGAAATTTTTGAAAAAGCTTTAGAAAATGCTGGCCCCTTATTAGAGGTAAAACCAAGACGGATTGGAGGAGCAACCTATCAGGTACCAAGAGAAGTTAAGAGTGAAAGAAGGATAACTTTAGCAATGAGATGGATAATAAATGCTGCCAGATCTAAAAAAGGAAAACCAATGAAAGAAAAATTAGCAGAAGAATTAATTGATGCTTCGGAAAATCGAGGAGTCGCTGTCAAAAAGAAAGAAGATACTCACCGAATGGCTGAAGCCAATCGAGCCTTTGCCCATTTTTCTTGGTAAAACACTATGCCACGTACCTATCCTATTGAAAAATATCGAGATATCGGAATTATTGCCCATATTGATGCTGGAAAAACAACCGTTACCGAAAGGGTTCTTTTTTATACTGGTATTTCTCATAAAATTGGTGAGGTTCATAATGGCCAAGCAATTATGGATTGGATGGCTCAAGAAAAAGAAAGAGGAATTACTATTACCTCTGCCGCCACCACTTGTTTTTGGACACCAGGAGAAACAACCAGGATTAAAGGTAAAGAATACAGAATTAATATTATCGATACCCCAGGACACATTGATTTTACCGTAGAGGTTCAGAGATCTTTAAGAGTTTTAGATGGGGCCGTGGTAGTTTTTGATGGTGTAGCTGGGGTGGAACCTCAATCAGAGACAGTATGGCATCAAGCTGATAAATTTCAAGTTCCTCGAATTTGTTTTATTAATAAATTAGATAGAATGGGTGCTAGTTTTGAGAAAAGCTTAGAGTCGATTTGGAGAAAATTATCCCCCAATGCAGTTGCTCTTCAGATTCCGATTGGAATTGAAGATAAATTTGAAGGGGTGATTGATTTATTAAAGATGAAGGCGATAAAATTTGAAGGGGATTTTGGTCAAATTATCAAAGAAGAAGAAATCCCAAATGATCTATTAGAGGAAGCTAAAAAATGGAGGGAAAAATTAGTAGAAAAGATTGCCGGTGAAGATGAAAACTTAATAGAAAAATATTTAGCTGGTGAAGATATTTCTATTGAAGAACTAAGAGAAGTATTAAGAAAGGCGACAATTAAATATAAGCTTATTCCGGTTTTTTGTGGAGCAGCTCTAAAAAATAAAGGAATTCAACCATTATTAGATGGAATAATTTATTACCTTCCTAGTCCTCTTGATTTGCCACCCGTAAAAGGTATCGATCCTAAGACTGGCAAAGAAATCGAGAGAAAACCATTAGATGAAGAACCATTTTGTGCTTTAGCATTTAAAATTGCTACCGATCCTTATGTGGGCACTCTCACTTATTTTCGAGTTTATTCTGGTTCCTTAAAAAGAGGCTCCTATTTGTTAAATACCACTACCGGAGAAAAAGAAAGAATTGGTCGAATTCTCAGAATGCATGCAGCAGAGAGAGAAGAGGTAGAAGAGGTTTTCGCTGGCGATATCGCCTCGACCGTCGGTCTTAAAAATACTTCAACCGGTCATACTCTTTGTGATGAAAATCACCCGATTGTTTTAGAAAAAATTACTTTCCCCGAACCTGTTATTTCAATTAGAATTGAACCAAAAACAAAGGCAGATCAGGAAAAGATGGCTATAGCTCTTAAAAAATTAATGGAAGAAGACCCAACCTTTAAAATGAAAGGAGATGTTGAAACTGGCGAGACGATTATTTCTGGAATGGGAGAGTTACACTTAGAAATTATTGCCGATAGATTGAGGAGAGAATTTAAAGTTGAAGCTAATATTGGTCGGCCTCAAGTAGCTTATAAAGAAACTATCAAACAGACAGCCGAAGCTGAAGGGAAATATATTAGACAATCTGGCGGTCGAGGACAATATGGTCATGTCTTTTTAAGGGTCGAACCAAAAAATCGGGGAGAAGGATTTGAATTTATCGATGAGATTAAAGGCGGTGTTATTCCTCAAGAGTTTATTCCAGCCGTTGAAAAAGGTGTAAAAGAGGCAATGGATAAAGGAGTGGTAGCAGGCTACCCCGTGGTTGATTTAGCTGCGATTCTTTATGATGGGTCTTTCCATGAAGTTGATTCTTCAGAAGTGGCTTTCAAAATTGCTGGAAGCATGGCTTTTCAAGCTGCAGCTAAAAAAGCAAAACCAGTAATTTTAGAACCAATTATGAAGTTAGAAGTGGTGGTGCCTGAAGAATTTTTCGGAGACATTATTGGGGATTTATCAGCAAGGAGAGGGAAGATAGAAGAAACAAAAGACAGGTTGCAAATGAAGGTAATTGATGCTAAAGTACCTTTAGCTGAAATGTTTGGCTATGCCACCTCTTTGAGGTCATTGACTGAGGGTCGAGGAACGTTTACAATGGAATTTGACCATTATGAAGAAGTACCCCAGAACATTGCCCAAGAGATAATTGAAGGAAAAAGAAAATAAAGATATTCGTATTGACATTTAAAAAGAAATTAATAAAATTAACATATAATCACAAATAAAAAACAAAAAAGGTCATTTCGTATACACTAAAATAATAAAAATAAAAATAAAACAAAAAACTATGGCAGAAAAAGAAAAATTTGTTAGGGAAAAACCCCACATTAATATCGGAACCATTGGTCACGTTGACCATGGAAAAACAACTTTAACCGCTGCCATTCTAAAAACCCAGAAAATGGCAGGTTTTAAGGCAACAGAGAAAACAGTAGAACAAATCGATTCAGCACCGGAAGAAAAATCTCGTGGGTTAACTATTAATGTTACTCACGTTGAGTTTGAGTCAGAAAAACGCCACTATGCTCTAATCGATTGTCCCGGACATGCCGACTACATTAAAAATATGATTACCGGGGCAGCTCAGATGGATGGAGCTATTTTAGTAGTTTCCGCTCCTGATGGTCCGATGCCTCAAACCCGAGAGCACATTCTTTTAGCTCGACAAGTTGGACTTCCTTCAATTGTGGTCTTTTTGAATAAATGTGATGCGGTAGACGATCCAGAAATTATAAGTTTAGTTGAATCTGAGGTTAGAGAATTATTAAAGAAATACGGCTTTCCTGGCGACGAAACTCCAATTATTAAGGGTTCAGCCTTAAAGGCTTTAGAGGCGAAATCCGCTGATGACGAGGCAATTAAAGCAATTAAGGAATTAGTTAAGGCAGTAGATGATTATGTTCCCGAGCCAACTCGTGAGACAGACAAGCCTTTTTTAATGGCTATCGAAGATGTCTTTTCGATTGCTGGACGGGGAACGGTGGCTACTGGGAGAATTGAACGAGGAATAGTAAAACCCAATGATGAAGTAGAGTTAGTAGGGTTAAGACCTACCATGAAAACAATTGCTGTCTCGGTTGAGATGTTTAATAAAACCTTGGACGAAGGAAGGGCGGGAGATAATGTTGGTATTTTACTTCGAGGTTTGAAAAAAGAAGAGGTAGAAAGAGGTCAAGTATTAGCTAGACCAGGTTCAATTACTCCTCACACTGAGTTTGAAGGTGAGGTTTATATTTTGACCAAAGAGGAAGGTGGTCGTCACACACCTTTCTTTTCTGGTTATAAACCCCAATTTTATTTCCGAACTACTGATGTCACCGGAGAAGTAACCCTACCTGAAGGAACCGAAATGGTAATGCCTGGAGATACTGTTAATTTGAAAGTAAAGTTATTAGCTCCGATTGCTATGGAGGAGAAACAGAGATTTGCTATTAGGGAAGGAGGAAAAACGGTAGGAGCAGGAGTAGTAACAAAGATAATTAAATAAAAGTAAAAAACCCCGATTTAAAAGTTTGATTTAAAAGGTTCTTTTTAAGATGCCAAAGAAAAAAACAGTTGCTACCGAAGAAGAAGTAAAGCCTAAAATTAGAATTAAATTAAAGGCTTACGATCATAAAGTGATTGATAATTCTGCTCGTCAGATTGTTGATGTTGTTTTGCGTTACGGATCCGAAGTTTCAGGTCCCGTCCCCTTACCGACAGAAGTCCATAAATATACTGTAAATAGGTCATCGTTTGTCCATAAAGATTCTCGCGAGCAATTTGAGATGCGCCTCCACAAGCGATTAATTGATGTAATTAATCCTAATCCAAGAGTGATTGATGCATTAATGAACTTAAATTTACCTGCTGGCGTTGATATTGAAATAAAAATGTAGTTAGTGTATGATTAAAATGTTAAAATCATTAATTTTGTAACATAAAATAGAGAAAAATAGCCGTGGGAAAACCGGGCTATTGCCCGGTTTTCAATTAGATTTGTATGTCAAAGTTTATATTAGGAAGAAAAATTAAAATGAGTCAATTATTTGACAAAGAAGGTAGAATGATTCCCGTGACTCTGATTGAAGCCGGCCCTTGTTTTGTTACTCAAGTCAAAACTGAAGATAAAGATAAATACAAAGCTATTCAAATAGGTTTTATTAAAAAAACTAAGAAAATAAAAAAAACCGAAAAAGGAAAAGAGTTTAAATATTTAAGAGAATTTAAAAACGGAGACTATAAGGTAGGCGACGAAATTAATATCTCTACTTTTCAAGAAGGTGAAAAAGTAAAAATTTCCGGTCTTACTAAAGGGAAAGGTTTCCAAGGAGGAGTAAAAAGATGGGGTTTTTCTGGCAGAAATGCTACCCATGGAGTAAAACATGAACATCGAACTCTGGGATCGGTAGGCACATCTTTCCCTGAGAGAGTAATTAAAGGAAGAAAAATGCCGGGAAGAATGGGCCAAGAAAGGGTAACTGTAAAGAATTTAAAAATAGTAAAGATTGATAAAGAAAACAATATATTAGTTGTAAAAGGAGCAGTTCCCGGTAGCAGAGGAACTCTCTTAGAAATTAGAGGAGAATAAAATTATGAAAGTAGATGTTTACAATTTAGAAGGAGAGAAAGTTGGAATGACCTTATTACCAAAAGAAATTTTCGAGGTGAAAGTAAATCCTGATTTAATTCATCAGGTGGTTGTTAGTCAAATGACAAATCGCCGATCGGTTATTGCTCATACAAAAGGAAGGGGGAAAGTTCGAGGCGGAGGAAGAAAACCTTGGCGGCAAAAAGGAACTGGCAGGGCTAGACACGGTTCCATTAGATCTCCGTTATGGAGAGGCGGAGGAGTAACTTTTGGTCCTACAAAAGAAAGAGTTTTTAAAAAGAAAATTAACAAAAAAATAAAAAGAAAAGCTTTATTTATGACTCTTTCTGCGAAAGCTAAGAATAATTTATTAATTATTTTAGATAAATTGGAATTAGATAGAGCTAAAACAAAACTGATGGCAAAAATCTTAGAAAAACTTCCTTGCGATAACAAAAGTTCTTTGATTGCTTTACCAACCATCGATAAAAATATAATTTTAGCTACCAGAAATCTCCCTAGAATTGAGACAATAGAGGCCAGAAATCTAAATTGTTTAGATTTATTATCATTTAAATATTTAATAATGCCAAAAGAATCAATAAAAGTAATTAAAGAAATTTTTGCAAAATAACTATGGCAATTTTAGATGTTTTTAAAAAGAAAAGAGGTGTCAAAAAAGAAAAAGAAAGAAAAGAAGTGGTAAAGGAGATGAAAAAAGAAAAGGTGATGGAAGAAAGACGAGAAACGAAAGTTTCCCCAGAAAAAAAGGAAAGAAAATTTGGTGAAGTTTACCGAATTTTAAAAATACCCCACATTACCGAGAAAGCAACGGCATTAGCTGGAAAAAATCAATATGTTTTTAAAATTTGGCCAAAAGCAAACAAAGTCGAAGTTAAAAAAGCAATAGAAGATCTTTTCGGTGTTGATGTAATTGGGGTAAGAATTATTAATATACCTAGAAAGAAAAGAAGATTGGGAAGAATTGAAGGTTTTAGGAGGGGATATAAGAAAGCTATTGTCAGAATTAAAGAAGGACAGAAGATTGAGGTACTACCTCGATAAATTCAAAATTCAAAATGCAAAATTCAAAATTACAACTCAAAAGTAAAAAGTTATTAACAAAAAAGAAACCAGAAAAGAAACTGCTTTTGACATTGAAAAAGAAAGCCGGTAGGGGAGCTAGTGGAAGGATTACTGTTAGACATAAAGGGGGAGGAGTAAAAAGACTATATCGAATCGTTGATTTTGGAGAAGAGAAATTGGATATTTCTGCTGAAGTAATAGCTATTGAATATGATCCCAATCGTTCTGCGTTTATCTGTCTTCTAAAATATGAAGATGGGGAAAAGAGATATCGTATTTGCCCTCAGGGTTTAGAAATTGGTGATCGAGTCATCTGCTCTGAGAAAGCTGAAATAAAAATTGGAAATCGAATGAAGCTAAAAAACATCCCGGTTGGAACTCAAGTTTATAACATTGAACTTGAACCACAAAAAGGAGGAAAATTAGTAAGGGGAGCGGGAACTTCTGCTAAAGTCATAGCTCAAGAGGGCGGTTATGTAAACTTAGCTATGCCTTCGGGCGAAATTAGAAAAGTTCCTGCTGAGTGTTTTGCCTCTGTTGGCCAAGTTTCCTTTCCAGAACATAAATTCATTAAATTAGGAAAAGCTGGGAAAACTCGACTTTTAAGAAAAAGACCCACTGTTAGAGGAACAGCGATGGGACCGGCTGATCATCCCCACGGTGGAGGAGAAGGAAAATCTCCCGTCGGTTTAAAACATCCTAAAACTCCTTGGGGGAAACCAGCTCTCGGGGTGAAAACCAGAAAGAAAAAATGGACAGACAAATTAATTATTCAAAGGAGACGTAAAAAGAAAAAATAATTATCTTAATTAATAACTATGGCAAGAAGTTTAAGGAAGGGTCCTTACGTAGATGAAAAGTTAATAAAAAAAATAAAAAAGGCAAAACCAAATGAAATCATAAAAACCTGGGCGAGAGATTGTACTATTACTCCAGAAATGGTCGGTTTTACTTTTGGGGTTCATAATGGGAGGGAATTCATTTCAGTAAAGGTAACCGAAGATATGGTCGGGCATAAACTCGGTGAATTTGCTCCCACTACTAAATTCTCCCGACACGGTGGAAGAATGCAGAGAGAATTAGAAGCAAAAGCAATGGAAAGAGAGGCAGAGAAACTAAAAAAAGAAACTTAATTGAAATATGGCAGTTACAGCAAAGTTAAATTATTTACGGATAGCTCCCCGAAAAGTAAGATTAGTTGCTGATTTAATTCGGGGAAAGAAAGTTGAGGAAGCTCAGACAATTTTGAATTTCACTGTTAAAAAAGCAAGTCTTCCTTTGTTAAAACTCTTGAATCAAGCTATTGCTAATGCTAAAAATAATTTTCAATTAGATCCAGCTAACCTTTTTATTGCCAAAATTACAGTTGATGAAGGACCGAAATACAAGAGATGGATGGCTCGAGCCCGGGGACAAGCTTCAGAGATTCAGAAAAAGACCTCCCACATTACTTTAATTCTTGATGAAATTGTGAAGAAACCAAAGAAGGTTAAAAAAGCAAAACCTTCAAGAGTAATTAAAGAAGAAAAAGAGGAATCTAAAGCTGAGAAACCCCTGAAAGAGAGTAAGCTTCCTACGGGGCAGACAAAATTTAAGCCAGAAAAAGAGATAGTTAGACCAAAGATTGAGAAAGGAATTAAAAGAATATTTAGAAGAAAGGCATTTTAGTAATATGGCCCATAAAGTTCACCCTAAAATATATAGGATAAAAAGATTAGAAAATTGGAATTCTCGTTGGTTAGATAAGAAAAAAATAGCCCAATATCTTGAGGAGGATTTTAAAATTCGCGAATTTATTAAAAAGAAAATAGGGAAATTAGGAGTAGAAAAAATTGAAATTGAGCGTTTTCCAGGAAAAATTATTATTATCATTTCTAGTGCGAGACCTGGTTTAATTATTGGAAGAGGAGGGGGTGGGGTAGAGGAATTAAAAAAACAATTGATGACCGTCGTTCCCTCAACTAAAAATGGAAAGAGAGAAATTAAGATTGAAATTAAAGAAATAAAAGACCCATGGTCTTCCGCTTCCTTAGCCAGTCAATGGATAGCTCAACAAATTGAAAAAAGAATCCCTCATCGAAGGGTTTTAAAACAAGCCTTAGAAAAAATTATGGCGGTAAAAACAAACAAAGGAGCACGGGTGGAAGTTTCAGGAAGATTAGGGGGAGCAGAAATTGCGAGAAGAGAATGGCTTAAAAAAGGAAGATTACCTCGGCAGACCTTAAGAGCTGACATCGATTACGCAGAGAGCCGTGCATATTGTACCTATGGTACAATTGGAGTAAAAGTTTGGATATATAAAGGTGAAAAATTCGACTAATTACTATGGCTATTTTAATGCCCAGAAAAGTTAAACATCGAAAATGGCGAAAGGGAAGATCAAAAGGAAAGGCTTTTCGGGGTAAGGAAATTTCTTTTGGCTCTTTCGGTTTAATGAGTTTAGAAACTTGCTGGATTTCAGCTCGTCAATTAGAAGCTGCTCGAAGGGCCATTATTCGATACCTTAAGAAGGGAGGTAAGCTTTGGGTAAGAATTTTTCCTGATAAACCAGTGACAAAAAAGGGAACAGAAGTTCCCATGGGGGGAGGAAAGGGATCGGTAGACCATTATGTTTTTCCTATAAAACCTGGCCGAATTATTTTTGAATTAGATGGAATAAAAAAAGAAATTGCCCAAGAAGCTTTAAAAAAAGCAGCCGATAAATTACCAATTAAAACAAGGTTTATTTCCCGGATATAAGAATTATTTATGAAAATCGCTGAATTAAGAAAAAAGTCTAAAGAGGAATTGCAAAAAATTTTAATTGATAACCGCGAAAGATTGAGACAGCTTCGTTTCGATTTATCAGCTGGGAAAGTAAAAAACGTTAAAGAAGTTCGAACGGTAAAAAAAGAAATTGCCCAAATTCTTACATTATTAAAAGAAAAACAATTTTAGATATGCCTAAACGTCAACTAATCGGAAAAATTTTATCGGACAAAATGCAAAAGACAGTGGTGGTCGAAGTGGAAAGGATTAAAGAGCATCCAAAATATAAAAGAAGATACAAAGTCCATAAAAAATACAAAGCCCATGTGAAAGAGGGTGAATATAAAGTTGGGGATAGAGTAATAATTGAAGAATGTCGACCTATTTCCAAAGAAAAAAAATGGAAAGTAATTAAAAAAATATGATTCAGCCACGGACAATGTTAAAAGTAGCTGATAATACTGGAGCTAAAATTATTCAGTGTTTTCGGGTATTAGGTGGAACTCGTCGCCGTTATGCTCAAATTGGTGATGTAATTGTTGCAACAGTAAAAGAAGCAGAGCCAAGGAGAATTGTTAAAAAGCATGATGTTGTTCGAGCAGTGATTATTCGTCAAAGAAATAATTTTAAGAGACCCGATGGAAGTTATATTCGTTTTGATGAGAATGCTGCTGTGATTTTAGAGGGAAAATCAAAAGATCCGAAAGGAAGCCGAATTTTAGGGCCGGTCCCCAAAGAGATAAAAGAGAAAGGTTTCGATAAAATTGCTAATTTAGCTGAAGAAATCATTTAAAATGAAAATTCGAAAAGGAGATACAGTTTTAATAATATCTGGAAAAGATCGAGGAAAACGTGGTAAAGTTTTAGAAGCTCTTCCAAAAGAGAACCGTCTTTTAGTAGAAGGGGTGAATTTAAGAAAAAAACATCAACGACCAAAAAAATCGGGAGAAAAAGGACAGATTGTTACTATGCCTGGTCCCATTCCTGTTTCTAATGTGAAATTAATTTGTTCAAAATGCGGGAAGGCTACGAGAGTGGGCTATAAAATTGAAAAAGAAGGAAAAGTAAGAATTTGTAAAAAATGCAAACAAGAAATATGATAACTAAATTATCTGAAAAATATAATACAGAAGTAATTCCTGAGATGATAAAAAAATTTGGCTATAAAAATAAAATGGCTGTTCCCAAAATTGTGAAGGTTGTAGTAAACACTGGTTTTGGTAGAGAGATCTCTGGGAAAACCTCAGAAGAACAAAAAAAATTGACAGATTACATTATTGAGAATCTTAGTTTAATTTGTGGTCAAAGAGCAATTTTAACTCAGGCAAAAAAATCTATATCATCTTTTAAAATTAGGAAAGGCATGCCGATTGGTGCAAAAGTTACTTTAAGAGGAAAGAAAATGATGGATTTTTTAGAAAGATTAATCCATTTAGCTCTACCGAGAAGTAGAGATTTCCAAGGAATTGATCCTAAATCCGTTGACAAAAAAGGAAATTTAACCATTGCCATCAAAGAGCACATTGCTTTTCCTGAGATTTTACCGGAACGGGCAAAAAATATTTTTGGTTTAGAAATTACTGTGGTAACTACGGCTAAAACTCGTGAGGAGGGAATAGAATTATTAAAATTGTTAGGATTTCCAATTAAATAATATGGCAACCGAAGCTCAAATTGCAAAATCCAAAAAAAAGCCAAAATTTAAAACTCGAATAGTTAGACGTTGTTTTCGGTGTGGTAGAAAGAGGGGATATATGAGAAAATTTGGGTTATGCCGCATTTGTTTTAGAGAATTAGCAAACCAGGGATTGATTCCCGGAATAAAAAAATCTTCGTGGTAAATTTATGACAGATCCAATCGCTAACATGTTAACCCAAATAAGGAATGCACAAGCTGTAGGCACCCCAGAGGTGGAAATTCCCTTTTCTAATTTAAAGTATGAAATTGCAAAAATCTTAGCAAAGAAAGGTTTTATTGAAAAATTAGAAAAAAGAGGGAAAAAAAGCAAAAAAAGTATTAAAATTACTTTAAAATATCAAGACGGTATGCCGGCTATATCTGGGTTAAAAAGAATTTCCAAGCCGGGTCAGAGAATTTATCTTAATTACCGGAAAATAAAGAGAGTAAAAGGTGGTTATGGTATAGCGATAATATCGACTTCCAAAGGGTTAATGACCGACCAAGAAGCAAGAAAACAAAAATTAGGAGGAGAAATATTATGTGAAATTTGGTAAACTCTATGAGTAGAATAGGTAAAAAACCAATTCCAATACCCGAAGGTGTAGAGGTAAAAATAGAAGGAAATACGCTTAGGATAAAAGGTCCTAAAGGTGAACTTCAGAGAGAGATCAGACCGGAAATTAAAACGGAAATTAAAGACAAGATGATTATTGTTTCACCCGAGAAAGAGACTAAGCAAACTAAAGCTCTCTGGGGTCTAATGCGATCTTTGCTTTTTAATATGATCGAGGGGGTGACTACTGGGTTTGAAAAGAAACTGGAAATTCAAGGAATTGGTTTTAGAGCAGTGGTTGAAGGAGAAGAATTGATTTTGTATGTTGGTTATACTCACCCAGTTAAACTGAAAATTCCTCCTGATTTAAAAATTTCTGTAGATAAAAATATTATTACAGTTTCTGGAGCCGATAAAGAAAAAGTTTCGCAAATGGCAGCGATAATAAAAAGAGTTAAACCCCCCGAGCCTTATAAAGGAAAAGGGATTAAATATCTTGGAGAACAGATAAGAAGAAAAGTAGGTAAAAAAGTGGTTGGTACCACTGGATAAACATGTTAGAAAAACAAGAAAAAAGATTAAGACGTCATAAAAAAGTAAGAGCAAAAATTTCAGGAACAAAAGAGAAACCACGCCTCTGTGTTTTTAGATCAGCAAAACATATTTATGCTCAATTAATTGACGATGAGAGAGGAAAAACTTTATTAGCAGCCAGTGATTTGGAGATAAAAATCCCCAAATCAAAAATTCAAGACAAAAAAACTTATAAAGCTAAAGAAGTAGGAAAACTAATCGCTAAAAAAGCCTTAGAGAAAAAAATTGAAAAAGTTGTTTTTGATAGAGGAGGTTATCAATATCATGGGAGAGTGAAGGCATTAGCTGAGGGGGCTAGGGAAGGAGGGTTAAAATTTTAAAAATTCTAAATAAATTACAATGGTTCGAAATCAAAATCTAAAATCAGAAGAAAAAAAGGAAGAGCTCGAGTCTAAATTATTGGATTTAGCTAGAGTAACCAGAGTTTCAGCAGGTGGAAGGCGCTTTCGGTTTCGGGCATTGGTAGTGGTAGGAAACAGGATGGGTAGAGTTGGGGTAGGGGTAGCCAAAGGAATGGATGTAGCTCAAGCAGTTGAGAAAGCTTCTCGGTTAGCTAAAAAAAATCTAATTGAAATTCCAATTATTGAAGAAACCATCCCACATGAAGTTTATGCTAAATTTGGAGCAGCAGAGGTACTTTTGAAACCTCAACGGAAAGGAAGGGGTTTGGTAGCTGGAGGAACAGTAAGAGTTATTTGTAATTTAGCTGGTATTAAAAATATTTCCTCAAAAGTTTTAGGAAGAACGGGAAACAAAATCAACAATGCTTTCGCTACTATAAAAGCACTCAAAAGTTTAAAGGTTAGAGACGAAAAATAAAAATATGCAACTACACGAAATAAGACCAAAACTTAAATTAAAGAAAAGAAAAAGAATTGGCCGAGGAGGAAAGCGTGGTACTTATTCTGGTCGGGGGATAAAAGGTCAAAAATCAAGAGCCGGCAGAAGATTAGAACCGATAATTCGAAGTATCATTAAACGGTACCCGAAATTAAGAGGGTATAAATTTAAATCAAAAAGTCAAAAGTCAAAATTTAGAATTTTAAATTTAGAGACTTTGGAAAAAAAATTTAATTCGGGAGATAAAATCACTCCTGAAATATTGCTTAAGAAAAAGATAATTTCTAAAATTAAAGGGAGAATACCCAAAATTAAAATTTTAGGTAAAGGAGAAGTTAAAAAGAATCTAACTATTGAAAACTGCCAGCTTTCGAAAACAGCTAAAGAAAAAATTGAAGAAGCTGGTGGAAAAGTTTTATGAGTTGGATAGACAAAATCATTCAGATTTTTAAGATAGAAGATTTGCGCAGTAAAATCCTTTTTGTCTTGGGTGTTTTTGTTATTTTCCGATTGATGGCAAATATTCCTATTCCGGGAGTGGATATTGAGAATTTAAAAAGATTTTTCGAACAATTTCAGATGTTTGGGCTTCTAAACTTATTTACTGGCGGGACTCTGTCTAATTTATCAATTATTATGTTGGGGTTGGGCCCGTATATTACTGCTGTCATTATTCTTCAACTTCTAACAATGATTTTTCCTAGGTTAGAACAACTCTACAAGGAAGAAGGAGAACAAGGAAGACAAAAGTTTAATCAATATGGAAGGATATTAACCGTTCCTTTAGCTGCTCTTCAAAGTTATGGGATGTTGTCTTTACTTCAAAGACAAGGAGCAATTGGTCAATTATCACCGTCTTTACTTTTAACCTCAATCACAACGATTACAGCTGGTGCTCTTTTTTTAATGTGGTTGGGAGAGTTGATTACCGAAAAAGGGATTGGTAATGGAGTTTCCCTTTTAATTTTTGCGGGAATTATTGCTAGAACCCCAGTTAATATCCGGGAGATGCTTATTAAATGGGATCCCAGTCAACTCCCTTCTTATTTACTTTTCTTTGGAATGGCTCTAATTATTATTGCTGGAGTAGTTTTAATTAATGAAGGACGACGAAACATCCCCGTTTCTTACGCTAAAAGAGTTCGGGGAACAAAAATGTATGGTGGTGTTTCTACTTATTTACCCTTGAATGTTAATCCAGCCGGTGTTATCCCGATTATTTTTGCTTTATCAATCATGCTTTTTCCTTCAATGATTGCTAATTTCTTAGGGGGGGCTGGAGGGATAATGGGAAATATTGCTCAAAACATTGGAGCTGCTTTTCAAAACCCCTGGGTTTATGGGATATTATATTTTATTTTAGTCGTCTTGTTTACTTATTTTTATACTGCCGTTACCTTTGATCCTAAAGCTATTTCTTCCAATTTACAGAAAATGGGCGGATTTATTCCGGGGATTAGACCGGGTCAATCGACAGCTAACTTTATGTATTACATCTTAAATAGAGTTCTTTTAATTGGAGCTTTATTTTTAGGGACAATCGCGGTAATGCCTTCAATTGTCGGCGGTATCACCGGTGTGATGGTTTTTAGATTTTTAATTGGAGGAACAGCTTTATTAATTGTGGTCTCTGTTGTTTTAGAGACCATGCGTCAGATTAATGCTCAACTTCAAATGCGAGAATATGAGACTTTTTAGAAAACCAATTTCAATAATTATGTACGGCCGGCCTGGTTCGGGCAAAGGAACTCAAGCTGCTTTATTGGCTGAAAAATTCGGATTGGAACATTTCAGTAGTGGCGAGGCTCTTCGCCGGCGCCAAAGAGCTAACGATTTTACGGCCAAAAAACTGACGAAAGTTCTTAGTGCAGGGAAGTGGGCGCCTGAATGTATTGTTATTAAGCTTTGGATGGATGAGTTGGAAGGATTCAAGAAAAAAAGAAATTTTAGGGGTTGGATTTACGATGGCGGAACGAGAATGGACTTGGAAACAAGACTTTTAGACAAAGCTTTGGAATGGTACGAGTGGGAAAAGAACGTAAAAGTTATCTTAATTGATATTTCAGAAAAAGAAGCTTTCCATCGTTTGGCTAAAAGAAGACAGTGTAGAAAATGCAAAGAACTTATTACTTGGGTTGGAAAATTCAAGAAGATTAAGAGATGTCCTAAATG
>CAZVTU010000005.1:7473-18922 GCA_964630295.1 uncultured Candidatus Saccharibacteria bacterium | reverse complement strand
GTAAAGAAAACGCCTTTCAATATTTGATCGGTCAAGTAATGGCAAGAACTAAAGGTAAAGCTAATCCTCAAATAGTCAATCAGATTCTTAAGCACCGCTTGACAAAATAAGATTAAATGTTATAATCTAAACAGTGATTTTTATTTTGTGTGGAGGTGAGATAAATGTTCTACTTCTATGGAGAGTGGAACTACACCTTGGATGAAAAAGGAAGAATTCCTATTCCTCCTCCTTTCAGGAGTCAACTTAAGGAATGTATAATAACCCTTGGAGATACCGGAAATGTTAGATTGTATCGAGGGAGAGGAGATTTGCCTTTCTCTAAGGTGTATCGAATAAAACCAGATAAAGAATGGCGTGTGAAGATTCCTCCTCAAATAAAACCCCAATTGCCAAAGATGGTCAAATGGGTTGGGGAGGGAGAATACCTTGAACTTAAAAGGAGGTGATAGAATGAAAGTCGTAGGAAAAATTCCATGGGTGATGATTACCGTTGGCGAAGCTATAAATATCGCCGCCAAAGGAGGAAGTGTAGAGGTAGACGGTGACCGGAAAATGGTCATCATTACTTATTCTAATTAGCCTCCCACCTCGATAGGGGAGAAAACCGCTTAGCTGAGGGGACTGCCCAAAGTAAGCTTAATGGAATGGTTTTTCTCCCCTTATTTATTTTTAAGAAATTCTTTGACTAATTTTTCTGCTTTTTTATAATCTTTTATCCAATGAATTCTTTTATCTTTTTTGAACCAAGTCATTTGGCGTTTAGCAAAATGTTCGATTTCTTTTTGGAGTTTTTCTACCATTTCTTTATAACTTAATTTTCCTTGAAGATATTGTGAGATAAATCTGTACTCTAAACCGAATTCTTCTAATCTTTGCCAGTTTACTCCTAATTTGTGGAGTTTTTTTATTTCTTCGACCATTCCTTTTTTTAATCTTTTCAAGAGACGTTTTTTTATTAAACTCTTTAATTCTTCTTTTCCTTTTTTAATCCCGATCATTAAAACAGGATAGGGGAGCGGTTTCTTTTTTAATAGAGGAACCGGTTTTTTTGTTTTAAGAATAATTTCTAAAGCCCTAATTAACCTTCTTCTATTATTTTTATCAATTGTTTTAGCTCTATTAGGATCTAATTTCTTTAATTTTTTAAAAAGTTTTTCAGTTGAAATTAGTTCCAATTCCTTCCTTAATTTCCAGTCGGGTTTTACTTCTGGAATAATTATTCCATCAATGACTGCCTGAATATAAAATCCAGTTCCTCCACAGAGAATTGGTAACTTCCCCTTTTTTAAAATCTTATTTATTGCTTTAAGGGCTAACTTTTGATACTGGGCAACTGTAAATTTTCTTTTTGGTGAAGCTACATCTAAAAGATAATGGGGGATACCCCCCATTTCTTTTTTAGTAATTTTTCCTGATCCAAGATCCATTCCTTTATAAACCTGCCTTGAATCAGCTGAGACAATTTCTCCATTAAATTTCTTTGCCAGTTTTACTGATAGAGCTGATTTACCCGAAGCCGTTGGTCCTAAAATAACAATAAGTTTTTTTTGCATCAATTTTTGCGATATATAATACCCATTAAAATTTTTTCTCTTCTCTTTTTTTCTGTTAAGGGAATATTATCTTTCATTTGAAAAGCAGCTGTTCCTGGTCTTGGAGAGTATTTAGCAATGTAAGCCATATTAAATTTGATTTCTTTGAATAATTTTACGGTATTTTCAAATTGTTTTTTTGTCTCCCCTGGAAAACCAACAATAACATCGGTTGATAAATTAATATCTGGAATTTTTTTTCTAATTTTTTTAACTAAATTTTTATATTGTTCAACGGTATAAGGCCGGTTCATTTTTTTTAAAATTTGATTGTCACCAGATTGAACTGGTAAATTTAAATATTTGGCTATTTTTTTTGAATTTGCCATCACATCAATTAGTTCATCAGAGAAATTTTTAGGATTTGGTGAGGTAAAACGAATTAAAAAATTACCAGGAAGATCAGCTACCATTTTTAAAAGTTTTGGAAAATTAATCGATGGATCAATGGGAGAGGTGTAATCGTTGACGTTTTGGCCCAAAAGCCAAATTTCCTTAAAACCTTTTTTAATCGCATTTTTAACTTCTTTTAAAATTTCTTGATGATCACGGCAAATTAAAGGTCCTCGAGTAAAAGGAACAACACAGTAGGTACAGAAATTATTGCAACCATTGGAAATTGGAATATAAGCTACTTTATTTTGATATTTAGGTTGGATATCAAAATAATTTTTATTATTCCAAATAATATCAAATTTTTCTCTGAATTTCTTTTTATCTGATTTAAGAATACAGCCCGTTAAGACAGTTTTGACTTTTGACTTTTGAGTTTTGAGTTTAGAGAGTTTTTGGCTAATGCCAAAAACTCGATCAACGGCCGATTGTCTAACAGAACACATATTAACCAAAATTAAATCAGCCTCATTTATTTTTGAAGCTGGTATATAACCCCTTTCTTCCAAGATTGTAGCAATTCTCTCTGAATCAGATTTATTCATTTGACAACCGTAAGTAATAATAAAATATTTCATACCAGTTATTTTAGAACAGAAAAGCGGCTTTTTCAAGCCGCTTTTCTGTTCTAAGTCCCTCTTTATTCTCTTCTAGGGTTTGATCTGAGGAATTATTTGTTTCAATTGCTGACGCAAAGTTTCTTTTTCCTTACAGACTCCTTTGTAATCTATTTCTACGCCCGCCACTCTGGCGAAACAAGCATTACTATAAGTTTTCCCATCCTTCCCGCAAACTGGGTCCCAAAGAGTAATACAAGCTGCTTTTGGTGCTAAAGGTTGACCCAATCTTTGAGGTAGAGTGGTTTCAGTTTCGGCCGGAATGACACATTTAAAATTGATAACGCATCCTTTTTCATCCTTTTTAACAATAATTCTTCCTTCTTGACAAAAATCAGGTGCTGGTTTTTCTATCTTCGGACACTTTATTTCTTGCATTCTTTCTTTAATTTTACTTAAAATTTCTTCCCGAGATTGCAGAAGTTTTTCTCTAATTTCTGGACGTTCCTTTAGTCCCTCTTTTAAATTTTCTAAAATTTCCATTTGTTTCTCTTTATCTCCGCTAATTCTCTCAACATAATCTTTAAATTTTTCTTGACTTTCAGGCGGGAGTTTCTCTAATTTTTCTTTTAATCTCAACAGGAAATTCTCTCGAGCTTTCCGAATTGCTTCTTTAGCTTCTTCGGGAACTTTTTCTTCTAAGTTTTTTAAAACTTCCAAATTCTTAAATTCTTTAAACTCACCTCCTTTTATTTTTTCCAGATTTTTTTCTAATCTTTCTTGTAATTTTTCTTTTTTGTCCTCTAATTTATTCATTACTTCACCAAATCTTTCAAGATGTCTTTCCCTGGCTGTTTTTATCTTTTCAAAAGCTTCTGGGGGAACTTGAGTTTCTAATCTTTGGAGGAGTTTCTGGTGAAGTGTTTGCTGTTGGATGAATTTGTCTAAGAATTTTCCTACCTCAACATTTTCTTCTGCTTTTTCTCTAATTCTATCTGCTGCCTTCTTTACTGCCTCTATTCCTTTTTGATAATTTTCAATTCCTTTTTCTATCTTTTCTCGACTTTTCTTTTGTTCAACCATTTTCTTTAGTTCGATTAATCTCTCATTGGAAAATTTTTCCTTCAGTCTTGCTTTCGCTACAGGGTTAAAGGTAAATAAACTTTGGAGATTTCTACCCCATTCTTTAAGGAAATAGAGGGGGCTATCTGGTAGGAGGATTGGTTCGCCGATTCCTAAATCTTGAGCTTCAATATTCTCTTCTGCATTTACTTCCTGAGTTATATCAACGGTTGGAGTGGCAGAAGTATTCTCCTGAGCCAGAACGATTCCAGCAGCAAAGGAAATAATTAAGGCTAAAACTGTAATATTTATTTTTTTCATATTTTCTTATGACTTGTTTTTTGTTACTCGACCTTTAATACTAATGTATTTCTTCTTTTTTTTCTTTTAAGAATGTTCTCCATTGTTCTAAAAATTCTACAAAACTTTGAAAGGGAAGATCAATTAGAAAGTTTATTAGAATTATTATTATATTATATCTCGCCCATTGAGCAGATAGCCATTTTCCGACTCGGATTATTGGTAAGGAAAAGAAATCAAAAATAGCTATTAAAAATGATTCTTTTCTCTCTGTTACTTCTAATTCTCGTGATCTCTCTCGGATTTTAACGCCAGCGAATGAAATTAAAGAAACAAAGATAAGAAAGATTATTATCGAAAGTATCCCAAAATTCAACTTTTGGAGTCCCCAAATTATTACACCAAAAGAGATAACGAAGGTTAAAAGGTAAAAGACAGTAATAATACTTTGCATTAACCACCCCCTTTTTTTAGTTGGCGTAACGGTATAAATATCTTTTTTTTCTGTAGGGTAGGCAATTTTCATCACTTCCATTATTACTTGTTGGAGATTTTCTTTTCTTGGGGGCCTGATACTTAAGACCAAAAAAAACATTAAAAAAGTAGGAATTAAAATATTTAATCCTAAAACCGAATAATTAAATTGACCAGTAATATATTTATCAAAAGGAATTTCGATAGCAAAAGCCAAAAGCATTTTTGTAACAAAAATCGATAAAGTAGCATAAATAGCTGCCCTTCTAACCCTCGCTTTTAAAGTTTTAAGTCTTTTCTGATAAACCGTAGCTATTCTATTTTCTAACTCTTCGGGTGCTTTTATTTTTTCTTCGATTCCTGAAGGGTCTTCAGAGATTATATCACCCATAATTAAGTAAGGAGTATCATACCTCTCACAAATTTTATAAAACTTATCAGAAAGAGGATGGGTTAACTCTTTTTCAATACTTTCCCAAATTGAATAGATATTTTGTGCTATTTCTTGGAGTTGAGAATCAGTTTTTGTAAGGTTTCGCCATCTAGGATAGTGTCTCTTTAGGAGACTATAAGCAATAATTGGAGAATCTAATTTAAAGAGGGCTCTTTGGACAGCGATATAAATCTGGATATTTTTCTCTTCTTCAGTTAATCCACCAATAACTAAAACTCCCTCTCTTACCTTAATTCTTTCTTGCATTAATTCAGTCATATATTCGATTAAAGCTTTTTCTCGTAAAGGAGGAGATAGGGTCTCTTCAACTTCACAAGCAGCGATACCTAAAAGCCAATCGTAGAGGTGAATTCTTTGTTTTTCTTTTTTGGGTGGAGAGGGACTGTTTTCTAAAATAAAAATATATTTGTTAATTAATTTTTGGACTTCTTCAATTTTTATTTCAGGTATTCGGTCATTTGGAAAATGACCACCTCTTATTAATTCTGAGATTAGGGGGGCAGCAATTTCTTTACCGTTTTTTAATAAAATTAATCTTCTCTTTAAGATTCTTTCAATAGCCGCTCTTCTCATTAAATGTTCTTCACGCCACTCAACCACTTCTCTTATTTTTTCATAGAAAGTAGCCACTGCTGAAGCTACTTCATCGACATGGATAGTGATTGTCCCCTCAGGGGGCTGGAGAGATTGTTGCCAAGCTTGGTATCTTTGGATAAGTTTTTGAGTAGATTGAGATAGCTCTGCCATTTTAATTTTTCTTTTCAATTCTTAGTTTAACATTTTTTAAAAATTTGTTTAGTTTCGTTGTACCTATATCTCCTTTTCCTCTTTCTCTAACTCTAACCTGTTTTGTTTTCAATTCTTTATCTCCAACAACTAAAATATAAGGAATTTTTTGAATTTCCCCCTCCCTAATTTTCTTAGAGACTGTCTCTGATTCGTCTTTTAATCTGACTCGATAACCGATTTCGGAAAGTTGTTTTCTGATTGATTCAGCATATTTTTTATGAGTAGAACCAACAGGGATTATCCAAATTTGTTCTGGGGATAACCAGAGGGGAAGGTTACCACCGTAATATTCAAGTAAAATACCAATAAATCTCTCTAAAGAACCCAACAAAGCCCGGTGAATTAAAATTGGCCTTTGTTTTTTACCATTTTGGTCAATGTAATTTATATCAAAACGTTCTGCTAAGTTAAAATCAACTTGAATAGTGGTGCATTGCCAAGGTCTACCCAAGGAATCTTTAACTTTAATGTCAATTTTTGGTCCATAAAATGCTCCTCCACCACGATCTTCTTGATAGTTTAATCTCATTTTCTTTAGGGCATACCTTAGAGCATTTTCGGATTTTTTCCAAAATTTAAGCGTCCCAACATATTTTTCTGGGCGAGTTGAGAGATAAATTTCAAATTCTTTGAAACCAAAATCTTTCAAAATTTTATAAGTTAATTTAAGAACATCGGCAAGCTCCTTCGCTAACTGATCTGGAGTAGAGAAGATGTGAGCATCATCTTGAGTAAAGCCCCGGACTCTTACTAACCCATGAAGAGTGCCTGATCTTTCATAGCGATAGACCGTTCCCATTTCGGTGTAGCGAAGAGGAAGATCTTTATAGCTTCTGATTTTGGTTCTATAGATCGCAATATGAAAAGGACAATTCATTGGTTTAATTTGATAATCATCTTTTTCTTCTTGGCCAATTTCTTTCATATGAAGTGGGGGCATCATATTTTCTTTATAAAACTCAGTATGGCCAGAAATTTTCCAGAGGTTTAATTTGGCAATATGGGGAGTGTCAACTAATTGGTAGCCAGCCTCGAGGTATTTGGTTAGGGCATAATCCATAATAATTTTTTTCAAAATAGCTCCTTTTGGATGCCATAAAATTAAACCCGGTCCAACATCCTCATCAATATGAAATAAATCCATTTTTTGACCTAAAATTCGATGATCTCTCTTTTCAGCTTCTGCTTCCTTTAAAAGATAATTTTCTAGTTCTTTTTTATTTTTGAAAGCGATACCGTAAATTCTGGTAAGCATAGGGTTTCTTTCTGAACCGCGCCAGTAGGCACCGGCAATTTTAGTTAGTTTAAAAGCCTCAGGGTCTATCTCTTGAGTATTTTTCACATGGGGACCTTTACATAGGTCTAAAAACTTTCCACTTTCATAAACTGAAACATTTTTTTGAGGTAATTCTTCGATTAATTCGAGTTTATAAGGCTGATCTTTGAATATTTTTTTCGCTTCTGTCTTTGAAATAATTTTCTTCTTAAAAGAGATTCCTTGTTTGATTAATTCTTTTATCTTTTTTTCAATTCTTGGTAGGTCTTCTTGAGAGATTGGTCTTGGTAAATCGAAATCATAATAAAAACCGTTCTCAATTGCCGGTCCAATACCAAATTTGGTTCCCGGATATAATTCCTGGACAACTAAGGCTAATAGATGAGATAAAGAATGACGAATAGTTTCAATTTTCATAATTATTTAGAAAAAAATCCAACTCCAATAGTTCCAGGGCCGGTAGCGTAGCCTACGATTGGACTGAATTGGCTGATTGAAATTTTCACTCCCGGAATTAATGAAGAAATTCTTTTTTTAAAATTTTTTATTTCTTCCAAGTTATCAATATACGTTAAATCAATTTCCGGAAAATTTTCATCAAAATTTTCTTTTAAAATCTCCATAATTTTTTCTTCACCTTTTTCTTTAGAAACAGTTGCTTCTTTAAATTTAATCTTACCGCCATAAACACTAAGGATGGGTTTTAAAGGTAAAATAGCACCAATCTTTGAAGCAATTTTGGGAATTCGGCCAGATCGGTAAACATAACGAATTGTTTCTAATAAAACAAATACTCTTAGTTTTTTTTTAAAATTTTCTACCATTTCAACTAATTCCCCAAACTCTTTACCTTCTTTTACCATTTGACCAATTCTTAAAGCTAAAAGTCTTTCTCCAACTACTGCGGTACCTGAATCTATAATTTCAATTTTTAATTCCGGCATTTCTTTTTTTGCTATTTCTTTAGCGTTTCTGGCATTATTCCAAGTAGCCGAAATCGATTGAGCCAGGGTTAAGCAAATTATTGCTTCTACTCCTTGGATTGATACCTTTCTGAATGCGGTTAAAAAATCACCAACTGAAGGAGCAGAAGTAGCCCAATCTTCAGGATTTTTCTTTAGAAATTGATAAGCTTGATCGGTGGTTAAATTTATCCCATCGCGATAAATCTTTCCTTCAAACATTACATTAACTGGTACTACTTCAATAAGGTATTGCGATTTTTCAATGGGGGTAAAGTAAGCAGTGCTATCTACTACGATGGCAATTTTAGGGAAATTTTTCATAATAAGATAAATCCTAAGATTCTAAAATCTCTTCAATCTCTTCACAAATTAACTTTTGGACCCCATCTTTGGAATCTAATCTACCAGAGATAGCTACAATTTTGTTTTCTTGAAAAACTGAAGGATTTCTTTCAATTATCCCAGGAAAGACAATAACTTCAATTCTATCTGATAAATCTTCTAAATTTAGAAAAAGCATAGGCTTTCCGTTCCTAGTAATTATTTTTTTAATACCTGAGATAATTCCACCAATCTTTATTATTTTTTTAGGATTGTAATTTCGAATTTTGGAAATAGCTATTGTTTTCTTTTCTAGTATTTTTCGGAAATTTTTTAAAGGATGGCTACTTATAAAAAGACCCAATAATTCTTTTTCCCAAGCGAGTTTTTCTTTTTCAGTGGCAGGTTTAGTGGAAGAAAGATAAATTTTATTGTTAAATTCCATCCCATCAAAGAGGCCCTGTTGACCATTGGTTTTTATTTTTTGAATTTCTCTCGAAGACTCAAGGAGTTTTTCAATATTAAATAAAAGTTGATTTCTTTCAGCTAATTTATCAAAAGCACCAGCTTTAATTAAACTTTCTAATGATTTTTTATTTAAATCTTTGGTATTAATCCGAGATATAAAATCATCAATTGAGGTAAAATTTCCCTTACTTTTTCTTTCTTCAACAATTGCCTCAACAACACCAGAGCCAACATTTTTAATAGCTGATAATCCAAAGCGAATCTGATTTTTCTTTGGAACAACACTAAAATAAGTAAAACTTTCGTTAATGTCAGGAGGTAAAACTTCTAAGCCCATTTTCCGACACTCTCCAATTAAGACCGAAATTCTATCAATGTCATTCCTTTCTGAAGTTAAAAGGGCAGCCATAAATTCAACTGGGAAGTGAGCCTTGAGGAAAGCTGTTTGATAGGCAATGGTTGCGTAAGCGGCTGCATGTGAACGGTTAAAAGAATAGGAGGCAAAAGGTTCAATCCAATACCAAATTTGTTGGGCAATATTTTCAGGAATATTGTTTTTCTTTAATCCCTCAATAAATTTCTCTCTTTGGGCCATTAGTAATTTTCTTATTTTCTTTCCAATCGCTTTTCTTAGAATATCGGCTTCAGAAAGGGAAAAACCAGCTAAATCTCTAGCAATTTGCATAATCTGTTCTTGGTAAACAGGAATACCATAAGTGTTCTCTAAAATCGGCTTTAATTTTGGATGGAGATATTCTACTCGTTGTTTCTTTTGTTTCCTAGCGATATAGTCTGGGATAAGCTGCATGGGACCTGGTCGATATAAAGCAACCATGGCAATAATATCTTCGAATTCGGTTGGTTTTAATTGTTTAAGATATCGTTGCATTCCTTCTGACTCTAATTGGAACACTCCAACTGTTTCTCCTTTTTGTAAAAGCCGATAAGTCTTTTTATCATCGAGGGGAATTTTTTCAATATCAACATTAAATCCCTGGACAGCATAAATTCGAGACAAAGTATCTTCAATGATAGTAAGATTTTTTAGTCCCAAAAAGTCCATTTTTAAAAGACCTAAATCTTCAATGGAGTGCATTTCATACTGAGTAACAATGGCGGCATCATCTTGGGTTGGATGTTGAAGGGGGACAACATTATCTAAGGGAGTATCAGAAATGACTACCCCACAAGCGTGAGTAGAAGCGTGGCGAGCAACTCCCTCCAATTTTTTTGCAAAATCAATTAGTTTTCGGGCTTTTTCGTCCGTATCATAAATTGCTCGGAATTCTGAAACTCGTTTTATTGTCTCTTCTAAAGACATGCCAAAGGGGATTAATTTAGCAATTTGGTCACAATAGGTATAGCTGTATCCTAAAGCTCGACCAACATCACGGACTACTGCCCGGGCTGCCATGGTTCCAAAAGTAATAATTTGAGCCACCTTATCTCTGCCGTATTTTTCAGCCACATAATTTATTACTTCGTCTCTTCTTCGGTCAGTAAAATCTAAATCGATGTCGGGAAAAGAAATTCTCTCAGGGTTTAAAAATCGTTCAAATAAAAGGTTATATTTTAAAGGATCGATATTAGTAATATTTACTAAATAAGCTACCAACGAACCGCCAACTGATCCGCGACCAGGTCCTACGACGATACGATTTTCTTTTGCCCAGTTAACAAAATCTTGAACAATCAAAAAATAAGAAGCAAACCCAATTTCTTTAATTACAGAAAGTTCATAATCTAACCTGTCTAAGACTTCTTTTCCTGGATTCTTTCCATATCTTTTTTCTAATCCTTGTTGACAGAGTTCTCTTAGATATTCATCAGCTGTTTTTCCTGAGGGAACCTGATAGTGGGGGAGTTTTATTTTACCCAATTCAAATTGAAAATTACAAGCTTCAACAATTCTTTGAGTATTTTCAATCGCTTCTGGTATTTCTTTAAAATCCTCCATCATTTTTTCTGGAGGTCTCATTGAAAAATCATCTGCTCTTAAACTTAATCTTTCGGGATCATTAGGGTCAGCTCCAGTATTAATTAGCATTAATACATCTTGAGCTTCAGCGTCTTCCGGTCTTAAATAATGAACGTCGTTGGTAGCAACCAAAGGAACGCCACATTTTTTGGAGATTGCAATTAATCCTTTATTTACAATTTTTTGGTCTGGGGAGTTTGGATGATGTTGGATATCTAAATAAAAATTACCTTTGCCAAAAATTTCTTGATAATGTAATGCAGTTTTTTCAGCTTCTACCATTTTCTTAGCCAAGATAAGTTTGGGAATTTTACCCGCCAGACAAGCAGATAATCCTATTAGACCATTAGAGTATTGAGCCAATAATTCTTCATCAATTCTTGGTTTATAATAAAAGCCCTCTAAATGGGCCTTGGTGATTAGTTTTACTAAATTTTTATAACCTTCTTTATTTTTTACTAATAAAACTAAGTGATATCTTTTATCGTCAACATTTGGTCTTTCTTGAGACATTCTTTCTAAAGCCATATACATTTCACAGCCAATAATCGGTTTAATTCCTCGTTCAATTGCTTTTTTATAGAATTCTACTGCTCCATAGATGTTCCCATGGTCAGTTAAAGCAACTGAATCCATTCCTAATTCTTTGACATAATCTAAAAGTTCATCGATTTTAGGCAGGCCATCTAGCAGGGAATAATGACTATGGACGTGTAGGTGGGTAAACTTCATAAACAAAAAGACCAAAGTAAATAGCCTTTTTAGCGGATTATACTATTTTACTTTTTTCCCAAAACGAAGTCAAATATGATAAACT
>CAZVTU010000005.1:0-7373 GCA_964630295.1 uncultured Candidatus Saccharibacteria bacterium | reverse complement strand
TAGCGGATTATACTATTTTACTTTTTTCCCAAAACGAAGTCAAATATGATAAACTGAATTAATGAAATATCCGAATCTTTCTGAAGAAAAAAGATTGTGGAAAAAGGGGTATAAAAATGTAGCTTGTTTAGATGAAGCAGGAAGGGGAGCGCTTTGCGGGCCAGTTATCGCCGCCGCCGTCTTAATACAGGATACAGGATACAAGATACAAGATACAAAAATCAGGGATTCTAAAAAACTTTCCCCAAAACAACGCGAAGAATTATATAAACTTATTACAAAAAGTCCAGCCATTGAGTGGGGGATTGGCAGGGTTTCAGAAAAAGTAATTGATAGGATTAATATTTTGGAGGCAACCAAGCTGGCAATGAAGAGAGCTTTGGAAAAGCTAGAAGAGAAGCCCGATTTTTTGATTCTGGATGGCAATTTTAAAATTAATTTAAATATCCCACAAAAATCGATTGTTAAAGCCGATGAAAAAGTATTTTCTTGTGTTGCAGCTTCTATTATAGCTAAGGTAACTAGAGACAAAATAATGAGGAGATATCAAAAAAAATATCCCCAATATGGTTTTGAAAAACATAAAGGATATCCGACAAAACTTCATCGGAGAAGATTAAGAAGATATGGTCTGTGTAAAATACATAGGAAAACTTTTAAACCAGTAACTAATCTCAAATCTCAAAAGTCAAAAGTTAAAAATACACCTAAAAAACCAAAACTATTGAAAAAATTTAATTAGTGTGCTATCATTAGTTTTGAGATTTGATTTTTGATTTTTAAGCTTTTATTATGGCTGTTCCCAAACAAAAACACACTAAATCTCGAAGAAATAAGAGAAGGGCACATATTTTTTTATCTGTCCCGGTTTTAACAAATTGCCCAAAATGTGGTAAATCGATTTTACCTCACACTGCTTGTTCTAATTGTGGTTATTACAAAGGTAGGGAAGTCATTGATGTTTTGAAAAAACTAACTAAGAAAGAGAAAAAGATAAAAGAGAAAGAAATTGCCGCAAAAGAGAGAGAAGAGAAAATGGCTGAGAAAAAACCTTTAAGTTGGGAAGAACTTTCCAAAAAATAATTATTCTTCGGGGTAATATTTATGGCTTCACGTCACTTATCTAGGTCCATTGCAATGCAATCCCTTTATGAATGGGATTTTTCTGGTAAGCAAAAAGATTTAGAGAAAATAGTAGAAAAAAATATCAAAGAATTTGGACCGGGTTTAGAAGATACTAGCCTGGTTTGGCAGATAGTAACAGGTGTAGTTAAGTATCTTCCAAAGCTGGATAAAATTATTGAGAAAGCAGCTCCTGAATGGCCTATTGATCAAATTACGATCGTGGATAGAAATATTTTAAGAATAGGTCTTTACGAATTGATATATGCGGATAAAAAAGAAGTTCCTCCGAAAGTGGCTATTAATGAAGCTATCGAACTGGCTAAAACCTTCGGAGGAGAAAGTTCGGGAAAATTTATTAATGGAGTTTTAGGGACTGTCTATAAAGAGATGGAAAAAAAGTGAAAATATGGAAGATTTTTCAAAATTAGAAACAAAATTAGGAGTGAAATTTAAAAATAAAGATTTGTTAATTCAAGCATTTTGTCATCGCTCTTATTTAAACGAAAATCCAGATTTTTATTTATCTCACAATGAAAGGTTAGAATTTCTGGGTGATGCTGTTTTAGAGTTAGTGGTTACAGAATACCTCTATCAGAAATATCCTGAAAAGTCAGAGGGAGAATTAACTAATTGGCGAGCAGCTTTAGTTAATGCTAAAATGCTTTCAGAAATAGCCAGAGAATTGGATTTTAATAATTTTTTACTTCTTTCTCGAGGAGAAGCAAAGGAACTGGGAAAAGCCAGGCAATACATTTTAGCTAATACCTTTGAAGCTTTTGTTGGTTCAATCTATCTTGATCAAGGATATGGGAAAACCAAAGAATTTATTGAGAAATATTTAATTGTAAAACTGCCAAGAATTATAGAAAAAGGTCTTTTTAAAGATGCTAAATCCCGTTTTCAAGAAGAAGCTCAAGAAAGGGTGGGAATTACTCCCATTTATAAAGTTTTAGATGAGTGGGGGCCAGATCACGCTAAACACTTTATTATTGGTGTTTTCCTTAATAAAGAATTAGTCGCCAAAGGTGAAGGTTCTTCTAAACAGGAAGCAGAGGAGGAAGCAGCCAAAAATGCTTTAGAAATAAAAAATTGGTAAATCAACAGAGAACAGTTCTCTGTAAAATTTATGTTAGTTATTCGGTTATTTAGAGTAGGTAAAAAAAATCAACCATCTTTCAAAATAGTGGTTACTGATAAAAAGAAAGCCTCGACCAAAGGCCGTTTTGTCGAAGAGCTTGGTTTTTATAATCCCTTAACTAAAGAAAAAGTTTTAAAACCAGAGCGAATTAAATATTGGTTATCAGTTGGGGCAAAACCTTCAGATACTATTTATAATTTATTAGTTTCAGAAAAGATTATCGAAGGAAAAAAAATCGACGTTCATAAAGAATCCAAGAAAGAAAAGAAAGAAGAAGTGAAAGAAGCCACACCAACTGAAAAAACTACTGAGGAAAAACCGACAGAAGAAAAGCCGGCTGTCGAGAAAAAACCAACAGAAGCACCGCCTGAAGTTTCGTCGAAGGAAGAGGAAAAACCGGCTGAAGAATCGACGAAAATAGAAGAAAAGAAAGAAGAAAAAGCAAAAGAAGAATAGTCTCTTCTCTTGACAAATTTTTAATATATGGTATAATACAAATATCAAGAGGAGAGAGTCATTGTTATACCGATGGTTTTCATAATTTGACTATCACAGGCGGCTCTCTCTGAGAGCCGCCTGTGATATTTAAAAGCACATTGAAAAGTTGAAGCGAGGGTTAAGGATTTTAAAAATAGAATCTTTTATCCTCGCTTCAAACAGGCCCATTAGGGACATAGAGCCCGAGGGCAGGGAGGTGAAGCGAATGATTGACGAGTTAGTTAGGTTGCTAGGTGGTCAGGCCGAGTATACCTGGTCGTATGACCAGCGTTGGCCTGGCGATCAGTGGCTTTCTGCCGATCTTCTGGCCCCGTGTGGTTGTGTTGTTGAGGGGCTGTGGGACATGACGGGGTTCCTGGCTGACGGTGGTTACATCGTCAAACCGTGTTCCCATTTTCACCGGGAGCTCATTCGGCAGGAGCTCCCACACCTGAAAGAGACCTCTTTCGGCTTCGTGTCGAATTAGGCCTCTAATCCACTCCTTGTTCTCCGCCTCTAAAGGTGCGAGAGTGAATCACTTAATTCACTACTCGCCCTCATCTTCCAGCTTGCAAATAAGTTTGTGGGCTGAAAGATGGGAATTCAGTTCCCTAAAATATATATGGAAAGGAGGAGCGATGAGAAAATTGCTCATTCTGGGAATTTGTCTCGTTCTAGTAATAGTTTCGAGCGCAATAGCTTGCCAGTCCAAAGAGACACTGCCAGAAATAGTTGTCTCGGTCAAAATGGTTGGCGATGAGGAATATCGGCTAGATCGGAATCCTTGGCAAGAAGAGGCTGGAAACCTACTAGAAGCAGTTTCCAAAGTTTATCAAAAAGAGTTTGGAATTTGCTTCGCGATAACCGAATTCATTGAGTGGGATTCCCCGGACCTTAAGCCAATTGAGGAAGGCTGGTATGATATGGCTGGGACTCAGTGGCTAATTGATAATGCTGCTGATGATGTTCCTTCTGAGGGGGAACTGGTTGTAATTCTTACTGGCGAGGATTTAACCAGGAGAAATCCTGGAATGTCCTTGACTACCGAGAGGAGAGGATTCAAAGAATACTATGTTCTTATTTGGACAGATTCTGAGAATCCCAAGAATGGGCTAATTCATGAGATTGCCCACCTCTACGGTGCCAAACATCCTCATGAAGAATGGGGATGGGAATACGCCGAAAGATACCCTTCGATAATGGATCCAGCCAAAGTTTTCTCCGTTGATGCCTTTGACCCGAAAAATCGCCAAATTATTTTGGCGAATCGAGACAAGTTCCAACAAACTCCTTAAAGAGGAAGTTTATAAAATAATAATAACACAATAAACTTCCTCTCACCTTTCAGTTCATTTTAGTAAAAGTGGGTTGAAAGATGGGAATAATCGAGCATAGCTCGTTTACATAATACAAACAAAATATGGAAAGGAGAAACCAAAAGCATGAGTACACCTAACACAGGCACTACAGCTCATCCGTTGTACAAACTCGAGGCTTGGTCGGCGCCCCTTCTTTTACTGGATGACCCAGAACTCCGTCGGCGATTTATTGAAATTGCTGAAAACGAATCTCCGACCCAGACGTTCAAAATCGTGGAAGCCTTAATGAAGCTTGAGAGGTTTAACAACGGCGAACGAAAGTTCGATGACGAAGAAGCACGTAAGATGGCTCAAGCGGCTCACTGGTTTTCCATGCTCCGGCGCGATTATGGTTCAGCAGAGTTCAATCGATTAGCCCAAGGCAGAAGGTAACTTTACGCTCACGAGTTTTTAACTCAATGAGCACGAAAGGAGAGAAATGGCTTCGAATGGTTTACCAAAAACAGCGATTACTGCTGAAATGGTAGAAAAGCACGACAAGAATGTAATTCGTACCGAGAAACGTGAAGCATACAGAGCGGCAGAATTCGCAGCCAGGAACGACCCTGCAGCACAAAAATGGCTTCGAGAACACCGGCATTTATGGCGGTAAAGAAGTCAAAGGGAAGATTGATGTTCAACCCATCAATCTTCCCTGTACTCCTTAATTCATAAAGAAATTTGTGGATTAAGTAGTACCAATTAAAATTAAAAAAGGAGGTGTAAATTGAGAAAAAGCACAATTTTGGAAAAGCTTTGCAATAGTGAAGCCGGCGCAATAGTTCCCGAGGAATTCCAGAGGTTTTCCAGTACCAGGGTTCGGTTATGGACTCTTGCGTCTGATTTCAGAGACCCCGGAGATTTTAGGGAATTAGGAAAAGTTTTCCCAAATATAGCGAAAGAAGGAGAGTTAATAAAGCTTGGAGAATATACCTCACTAAATATGGCCAACCAGTTTCTTGCCCGGGCTAAAGAAAGAGCCGACTCTCCCGCTATTCGCCAGCTTTTCCTCCGACCGATCAAAAAACCAGTCTCGCCGAAACCGGAGCCGTTTGGAATTAGACGGAAGTCAAGGAGGAAGGTAGTTGAAGTTTAACTGCCTTCCTCCCAACCATTTGCCAAGGAAAAAAAACGAGAAACTCTCTCTTCTTTCTCCTTGGCAGTTTGTTGGGAGTATTGACAAAATTCTAAAAAGAATTAAAATAATAATTAGCATTTTGCCGAACCTCCGAATGATTGTCAGAGAGGGTAGGCAGTAAAGGTCGCAAAATTTCATATCAGTAACACTGACAGATTTATGGCTGAGAAAAAAGCAAGTGATCAAGAATTCCTTGAATTCATTATTAAGGCTTTAGTTGATCACCCAGAAGACGTTAAGATCGACCGCAAGGTTGATGAAATGGGAGTTTTACTTTCTTTGAAAGTAAATCCCGAAGATATGGGTCAGATCATCGGAAAAGCCGGTTCAACCGCCAGAGCAATCAGAAATCTGGTTCGAATTGTCGGTCTTAAAAATCACGCCAGAGTGAATTTAAAGATCGAGGAACCAGAAGGCGGAAGAACTACTCGAGGAAAAAAGGAAAGCTTAGAAGATCTAAAATTGTAATCTCGAGAGAATAATCTCGTTTACATCAGAAGAAAACAGTGCTATGATTTAAAATAGCGCTGTTTTCTTTTTATGTTAACTTTTGATATCATCACGATCTTTCCTGAAATTTTTGACTCTTATTTAAGAGAGAGTTTAATTGCTAGGGCTCAAAAAAAGCGATTAATTAAAATCCGGATCCACAATTTAAGAAAATGGACAAAAGATCGCCATCGAACCGTTGACGACAGGCCTTATGGCGGCGGATTGGGAATGGTCCTAAAAATCGAACCCATCTACAAAGCTGTGCTAAGCTTAGCTTCGCACAAAAAAAGAAAGGTGATATTGTTTACTCCGAGAGGGAAAAAGTTTAACCAAAAAATTGCTTATCAATTATCAAAATTAGATCAGATAATAATGATTTGTGGAAGATACGAAGGAGTGGATGAGAGGGTGGCAAAGTATGTAGCAGATATGGAACTATCGATTGGTGATTACGATTTAATGGGTGGGGAGTTGCCAGCTATGGTAGTTATAGAAACAGTAGCGAGATTAGTTCCTGGTATTTTAGGAAAGCCAGAATTATTAAAAGAAAGAATCACTAAAGAAAAAGAATTTATTGAGTATCCTCAATATACTAGACCGGAAGTTTTTGAACCCAAAAAGGGAGTGAAATGGCGAGTGCCAAAAGTTTTGTTATCTGGTAATCATAAAGAAATTGAAAAATGGCGAAAAAAACATCAAAAAACTATTGGCAAATAAGAAAATTTTTGCTAAAATTATTTATTGTAAAAAGGGTAGGTGCCGGAGCGGTCAATCGGGCCTGACTGTAAATCAGGTGCCTTCGGGCTACGGGGGTTCGAATCCCTCCCTACCCACAAATTGCCTGGGTAGTTCAGTGGTAGAACGTTCCCTTGGTAAGGGAAAGGTCGGGAGTTCAATTCTCCCCTCAGGCTCAAAATTATGGCAGTAAAAAAGAAACCATTTATTAAACTTCAGTGTCAAGAATGCAAAAGAATTAATTATTTTACTCGGAAATCAAAAAAAATAACCGAGAAGAAATTAGAATTAAAAAAGTTCTGTAAGTGGTGCAGAAAACATACAGTCCACAAAGAAGTTAAAAAATAGAATTTAAAGCTTAATCGGGGGTATAAGCTTAATTGGCAAACTGCGGGACTCCAAATCCCGTCTTCTAGGTTCGAATCCTAGTACCCCCGCTGGCATTATGAAAAAAGTAAAAATTAAAAAGTCAAAGATTTTATTAGGAACTCCCATTGCTCTTTTTTCTATTGAAGTTTATTTAGGAATAATTTTAGGTTATTTTGCAGCCGAGTTTTTCTCACCGAGGCTTAAATCAATTACTTTTGATATTGGAAGATACAAATTCCATTTTCATCATTGGTTGTTAGGATTAGGAATTTTACCTTTATTATTGATATATAAATTTTCTCTTTTACCGATTACTCTTTCTTCCGGTTTTTTGGGTGGTTTAATTTTTCAAGGAATATTCTCTTACCCAGATTGGCATCGAATTATAATTAAAAAAAATGACTAAAAAATTTGTTTATTTAACTACCATTATAATTATCTTGGTGGTAGTAGTTTATCAATTCGCTTTTAAAAAGGAAGAAACCGAATCCAATTTAGTTGAAGTTGTTAGAGGGACAATTACTCAAGAAGTTTCAGAAAC
>CAZVTU010000004.1:0-19082 GCA_964630295.1 uncultured Candidatus Saccharibacteria bacterium | reverse complement strand
GGAATTAAAATTTCAGTTTTGGCTTTTTCTAACCTCAAAAATTTTTGATAAGAGATTTTGTCATCTTCTTTTTCTTTTCTATTTTGAATTCTTTGCCATCTTATCTTTGGAGAAGCTGTAATATAAATTATTTTCCCACCTAAATTTTTAATCATTCTATACTCTTCCCAAGCTCTAATACCATTTAAAATAACGATTCCTTTTTTAATATTTTTAATTTTCTTTTTAATTGCTTCTCCTAAAATATTATTACCAAATCTCTTCCTTAAACAAGTTGCCAACCACTGCTGATCTTCTTTTTTTACTTCTTTAAAAAAGATTTTCAGCACTTCGGTTAAGGGCTGAGAAAATCGAAAAACGAAAACATTTTTAAAATTTCTCTTCAAATAATCACAAAAAGTATCTTTCCCCGAACCGGTTTCACCGACTAAACCAATGATTTTTTTCATGTTTTAAGATTCAAAACCATCAAGTTTATTTAAGTCCTTTCCGTACTGGTATTTATCATCGATAATATCTTTTTCTTGCCAATCTTTAACCCAATCTTCGACCTCGAATATCTTCATCCCTTTATCTCTGGTCGAACAAATAACACGATTAATCCCAGAATTAATAATCATTTTTTTACATATAAAACAAGGGAAACTATCCATTTCTTTTCCTTCTCGATCACGATGATAAATATACATATCTCCTCCGAAAACACTTACCCCAGCCCGAGCAGCATTAATAATGGCATTCATTTCAGCATGGACCGAACGACACATCTCATATTGCTTACCATGAGGAATTTTTAATTTATCCCTTAAACACTCTCCCCTCTCAAAACAATCCTTAGTCTTCCTGGGAGCTCCAATATAGCCCGTCGCGACAATTTGATCTCCCCTGACAATAATTGCTCCTCCTTTATTACGAAAACAGGTTGACCTTTCAGCAACCTCTTTAGCGATATTTAAATAATATTCTTCTTTAGAAGGTCTTTTATTACTCATGGTTCTATTTCAATTCCCATATTTTTAGCAGTTCCTTCGATAATCTTCATCGCTTTTTCAATGTCATTTGTATTTAGATCGGGAAGTTTCCTTTCAGCAATTTCTCGAACTTGAGATTTAGTAATTTTAGCTACTTTTGTCCGATTTGGCTCTCCTGATCCTTTTTCGATTCCAGCTGCTTTTTTTAATAACTCTGAAGCTGGCGGTTGTTTTAATTTAAAATCATAAGTTCTATCTTCGTAAACTTTAATTTCAACTGGAATTTTAAATCCTTGACTATCTTTGGTAGCATCATTAAATTTTTGACAAAATTCAGATATATTAACTCCGTGTTGCGCCAAGGCTGGACCTACTGGAGGAGCAGGAGTAGCAGAACCCGCTGGAATTTGAAGTTTTATTATTGCTTTAACTTTTTTTGCCATAGTTTATAATTTTTTTATTTGAAGGGAATCTAATTCTACTGGAGTATCCCTACCAAACATATTAACCAATACTTTAACCTTTCCCTTCTCCTCATCAATTTCAGCAACCTTACCGTCAAAATCTTTAAAAGGACCATCGATAATTTTTACCATCTCCCCTACTTTTACTTCAATTTTATATTGTGGTTCTTCACCCCCCATTCTTTTCTTTAAATTCTCAATCTCTTTTGGTGAAACTGGAACGGGTGTGGTCCCCGCCCCAACGAAACCTGTAACATTAGGAGTATTTCTGACTACGTACCAACTGTCATCGGTAACAATCATTTCTACTAAGACATAACCAGGATAAATTTTTTCTTCGACTACCCTTCTTTTACCATTTTTAATTTTAATCTTTTTTTCTTTTGGTACTAAAACATTAAAAATTTTGTCTTCCATACCCAAAGACTCCACTCTTTGCTTTAGAGCTTTAGCAACAGCATCTTCATAACCGGAATAAGTGTGTAAAACATACCATCTTCTCTCTTGGGGAATTTGTTGTTTTGGCATAGTGGTAGCACCAAATTTATCGCTCGCCCTTCTCCCGCCTTCGGCTGGCGTTTCGCCTTCGGCTTCACTTCGGGCTCGCTCTTTAAAAACCCTCGGTTTTTAATATTTTCCTAGACGGGAGAACCGAAGGGTTCTCCCGACCCCTCTCCATTATGGGATGTTATTCATAATATAAATTTTTCGAGCAGGGTGGTAAAAATAAAATCTAAAGTGCCCAAAAAAGCAGCAACTATTGCAGAAACGCCAATTACTATTAAGGTGTATCTTATTGTCTCTTTTCTAGTCGGCCAGTTAACTTTTTTCATTTCTAGTTTTACCTCTTTAAGAAATGTAATAATTTTATTTAACATGGGTTTTTAAAAAGCCCTTTCGGGCTTCAATTATATCTTAACGAGAAGGTTTTTAAATGTCAAGGTTCCTTACTTTTTTAGCATGGATTTGAATAAACTTTTTTCGTGGTAAAACTTCATTACCCATTAAAGTGTCAAATATTTTATCTGCCTCCCGAGCATCTTCAATATTCACTTTGAGTAAAATTCTATTTTCTGGATTCATTGTTGTCTCCCATAATTGTTCTGGATTCATTTCTCCCAAACCTTTATATCTTTGAATTGAAATATTAATAGCTTTTTCTTTTTTTAACTTAGCTAAGATTTTATTCTTTTCTTCCTCACTATACGCATAGCTTATTTTTTTCCCGGCCTGAATTCGATAAAGTGGAGGTTGAGCAATATACAAATAACCTGCCTCAATAAGAGGCCTAAAATAACGATAAAAAAGAGTTAAAAGTAAAGTTCTAATATGAGAACCGTCAACGTCAGCATCGGTCATAATAATAATTCGGTGATACCTTGCTTTTTCAAGGTTAAAATCTTCAGCAATAGCTGTCCCCAAAGCAATAATTAAAGATCTAATCTCTTTTGAAGTTAAAATTTTATCTAATCTTGCTCTCTCAACATTGAGAATTTTTCCTCGCAACGGTAAAATTGCTTGGAATCTCCTATCGCGAGCTTGTTTCCCCGATCCTCCAGCTGATTCTCCTTCGACAATATAAAGTTCGGACTCTTCGGGTCTTCGAGAGGCACAATCAGCTAATTTTCCTGGTAAAGCTAACCCCTCCAAAGCTCCTTTTCTTAGAACAGTTTCTCTAGCAACTTTAGCTGCTTTTCTGGCTTTAGAAGATAAAATACATTTCTCAATTATTGCCTTAGCATCCTGGGGATTTCTCTCAAGAAAATCAGCTAATGTTTCGGAAATAACGGTCTCAACTGCAGTTTTAGCTTCAGGATTTCCTAATTTAGCTTTAGTTTGACCCTCAAACTGAGGTTCTTTAATTTTCACTGAAATTACACCAGTAAATCCTTCTCTAACGTCTTCGCCACTTAAATTATCGTCTCCTTCCTTTAAAAATCCTTGTTTTCTCGCGTAATCATTAAAGGTTCGAGTAAGAGCGGTCCGGAAACCGGTTAGATGAGTCCCCCCTTCTCCAGTATAAATATTATTAGCAAAGCTTTCCTCAAAACATTCATATTCTTCGGTGTATTGAAAAGCTGCCTCAACCAAAATTCCATTTTTTTCTCCTTGACCATAAAAAATATTCGGGTGACGCGGGGTCACTCCCCGAGTAAGATATTTAACATAAGATGCAAGTCCTCCTTCAAAGTAAAAAGTATATGGTTTTTCTGGTTTCTCTCTCTGATCAATTACAGTAATTCGGACTCTTTTAGTCAGGTAGGCTTGCTGACGGAGATGTTTTAATATTTTTTTTGGGTCAAACTTAATTTCAGCAAAAATTTGAGGGTCGGGTTGAAAGATCACTGTAGTTCCAGTTTGTCGACATTTGCCGATCTTCTTAACTTTACTTTTAGCTTTTCCACGAGAATATTCTTGAGAATATTTAGTCCCGCTCCGACAGACTTCTGCTCTCAAATACTCAGAAAGAGCACAAACCACTGACACTCCAACACCGTGTAACCCTCCAGCTACTTGATAACTCTTCCCACCAAATTTAGCTCCGGCGTGTAATGTTGTCATTACTGTTTCGAGGGCGGATTTTTTAGTTTGAGGATGTTTCTCAACCGGAATTCCTCTTCCATCATCAACTGTTTTTACTTTATTCCCTGGCAAAAGAGAAACTTCAATATTTTTGCAAAATCCAGCCATTGCCTCATCCAATGAGTTATCAACGCATTCCCAAATTAAATGATGTAAACCTTCCGAACCCGTTGAACCAATATACATCCCGGGTCTCCGTCGAACCGGCTCAAGTCCTTCAAGAACATAAATATCTTTTGCTTCATACGACGATTCTTTTGTGGTTTTTTTTCTTGATTTTATTGTTTTTTTAGATTTAGTTTTTTTGGACATATTATTTGCGAACTTGCCATTCAGGATTTTTTTCTAATGATTTAATTATTTTATTTTGAATCTCATCAATTTCTTTTGAAGAAAGGGTTCGGCTTTCTGATTGATAAATAATGTGAAAAGCTAAATTTTTCTTACCTTGAGGTAATTCCTTACCTTCATAAATATCAAACAAATCAATGTCTCTGATTAGTGGACCCCCCGCGGCATTAATTTTGTTTAAAACTTCCACCACTTTTACTTTTCGAGGAACTAAAACAGCAATATCTCTAATTGCTGCTGGGAAACGGGAAATCGGTTGATATTCGTGTTCTTCCGAAGCTAGCTTGGATAATTTTTCGAAATCGATATCAAATACAACTGTTTCGCCTTTAATTTCTAAATTATCTAGTATCTTTTTGGAAATTTCTCCCAAAAAACCAATCTCTTCATTACCAACTTTTATTTCAGCAGATTTCTTAGGATGCCAGATTGAAATTTTACTTAACTCGGGAGTTGGTTGATATTCATCGTACCAAACATCACTAATTCCTAATTTATTTAAAAGTAAATCAATCACTCCTTTTATGTAATAAAACTTATCTCCATTAACTAAACCACTAAGTTGCCTCTTCTCGTTTTTAGGAAAAATTTTTCCTAATTCAAAAATTCTGATCTCGGAAAAATGTTTTTGATTCCTTTTTAGGTTTTTTAATAAATTGGGAATTAAACTCACTCTTAAATATTTTTGTTCAAAATTTTGAGGATTTTCTACTTCAATTAACTCATTTTCTTTATAACCGAACAATTTTGCTTCTTTCTGACTAAAAAAAGAATAATTATAAACTTCAACAAAACCCGCTTCTTTTAAAATGTTCTTGGTTAAGTCTTCCCAAAAAATATCTAGATTTCTTTGAGGAGGAATTAAAGTGGAAATTGGGAAAGTGGCAGGAATTTTGTCGTACCCATAAATTCGCCCAACTTCTTCAACTAAATCCTCCGGAATTGAAATATCCAATCTATAAGTTGGTATTACTACTATGACCGATTGAGTCTGAGACTTGATCAATTTAAAACCTAACCTTCTCAAGATATTTTTAATTTTAAGATCTGAGATTTTTACCCCTAATAAACTTTCGAGATAGTTAAAATTTAATTTGATTTGTTTTGTTAAAATCTTTTTAGGGTAAACATCAACTAATCCTTTAGCCACTTTACCTTTAGCAATTTCTTGAATTAAAAATGAGGCTCTATTTATGGCAAATTCAGTTAAGTTGGGGTCTATTCCATGTTCAAATCTTAAAGAGGCATCGGTTTCAAGATTTAATATTCGAGACCCTTGACGAATAATTTGGGGGTTAAAATTAGCTGATTCTAAAACAATAATTTTTGTTTTTTTAGTAACCTCAGGAAGTTTACCTCCCTTTATCCCAGCAATAGCTACGGGTTTTTTACTGTCAGCGATAACTAAAACATTGGAGGTTAAGTTAAATTTTTGTTCATCAAGCGTCACAATTCTTTCGCGATTTTTAGCAAACCTAACAATAATTTTCTCTCCTTCTAACTTTTCACCATCAAAAGCATGAAGAGGCTGGCCGGTTTCTAACATCACATAGTTTGTAATATCAACGATGTTATTTATCGGCCGTAAACCGCAAACTTCCAATCTCTTTTTTATCCATTTAGGAGAAGGACCAACTTTTACGTCAGTAATTACTTTAGCTGTATATCTCGGACAGACTTCTCTTTCTTTCACTTCGACTGATATAAATTCTTTGGTTTGTAATTTGGAATTTGGAATTTGTTTAGAATTTGGAATTTGTAATTTGAAATTTGTTATTGCTGCTATCTCTCTGGCTACCCCAAAATGAGAAAAACAGTCCGAAGCTCGGTTCGGTCTAATATCAATATTTAAGAGAAAATCTCCCTTTTCTCTTTTTATCTCTTCAACCTCAGCGAAGTGAATAGTTAAGAGTTCAGCTAATTTTTGAGGTGGAGGTAATTTTTGTTTAAAAAAAGATTGTAGCCAATTGTAAGAAAAGTTCATAACCTTTTTTATTTATTGAAGATTAAAATTGTTTTAAAAATCTTAAATCGCCTGAACGAAACCATCTAATATCGTTGATTTTGTATTTCATCATCACTAATCTGTCTAAACCAAAACCAAATGCCCAACCTTGCCAGTTTTTAGGATTTAAGCCAGAATTTTTAAAGACGCTCGGATGCACCATTCCCGCTCCCGCCACTTCCACCCAACCAGTTTTTTTACAGACTGAACAACCTTTTCCATTACAAACTACACAACTTATCCCAAGATCAAAAGAAGGTTCAGTAAAAGGAAAATAATCTGGCCTTAGTCTAAATCCAACCTTTTTTTCAAAAAATCTTCGGAAAAATTCTCCAACTACAGCTTTTAAGTGAGCTACTGAAACTTTTTTATCAACCATCAAACCTTCAACTTGAACAAGTTGAAACTCATGAGAAGCGTCGGTAGCTTCATGCCGAAAAACATTACCAGGTACTATTATTCTTAAAGGAGGGTTGTGTTTTTCCATATAACGAATTTGAACAGGACTGGTGTGAGTACGAAGTAAGAATCCGTTTTTAAGATAAAAAGTATCCCAGAGATCTCGAGCAGGATGATTTTTAGGAATATTTAACGCATCAAAATTGTACCATTCGTTTTCCATTTCAGGCCCCTCAATCACCGAAAATCCCATTGCCTGAAAAATTTCTTCGGTTTTTCTTTTGGCCAAAGTTAAAGGATGTAAATGTCCGAGGACTATCTTCTCTCCAGGAGCCGAAATATCTATCCATTCTTTTTCTTCGGTTTCTTTTCGAATTTTTTCTTTTATCTCTTGAGTTCTTTTATCAATCTGAATCTTGAGGAAATTTTTAATCTCATTAGCTTCTTTACCAATCTTCATTCTTTTTGTTTTTGGTAATCTTTCTAATGATCTCAAAACTAAAGTAAGCTCTCCTTTTTTACCTAAATACTTCTTAAAAACTTCATTTAATCTCTGTAAATCACCTGCTCTTTCTATCTCTTTTTGGGCTTGTTTTTTAAGTAATTTTAAGTCAATTTTTACCATATATTTTTTTTCATTATACCTTAATTTTAAGCTAATTTCAAGCTAAAATCTGGGGATAACTAAAGAAAAAGCCTATTAGAAATTTAATCCTAATAGGCTTGTTCGGTTATCTGGCGAGAGCGGCGAGATGGAATGTTTAAGAAATACCGTATGGCGGACCCAAGGGGATTTGAACCCCTGATCTTCCCCGTGACAGGGGGATGTGTTAAACCGGGCTACACCATGGGTCCAAGCGTCGTAATTATTTTGTGCCGACAGCAGGATTCGAACCTGCGACCTTGGCCTTATGAAGACCCCGCTCTAACCACTGAGCTATGCCGGCTTACTTGTTGCGGGGGCCGGAATTGCACCGGCGTCTCGAGGTTATGGGCCTCGCAAGGTACTACTCCTCCACCCCGCGATAGAATTTTATCATATTTTAAAATGCTTGTAAATCTCTAAATGCCTGTTCGTAAATTCCCATTACTCTTCTGGCTTCGTCTAGAGGTAAACGATAATCCGGATCATGGATAATATTATTTCTAATTTTATGTGCTTCTTTAATCTGTTCAATATTTGGCAGGGTGGCTGCTGTCAATTTTTCTAACCTTTCGCCTAAAGTCTCTCCCGCAAATCCCATTCTTCTTAAGATATCATCTAACATGCTATCGGCTTCAATTACAGCTAACTTAAACTCCGATTCTATCCCTGTTTCTAACCTCGTCATGATTTTATTCCATTGCTTTTCTATTTTTCTGACACCGAATGGTCGATAGGTTAAAAATTCAGCTGCATCTTCTAAAATAAGCCGTTTCAACCAGCTAGTAGTTAAAAGAAGGAGTATTAAACTAATTAAAATAACCCCGGAAAAAATCATAAAAACAATCCGGATAATTGATATCCAACCTTCGAAAGTTGGTGAAATGATGTATTGAATTAAGGTTTCCATGATTTTTCAAAAATTTTTCCAATCTCTAAAATTTTATTTTCTTCAAAGGGTTTGCCAATTATTTGTAAACCAACTGGCAAGTTTCCAACTTTGCCCACTGGGAGTGAAAGGGCAGGTAATCCAGCTAAATTAATGGAAACGGTATAAATATCAACTAAATACATAGAAAGAGGGTCGCTAATTCTCTCTCCAATTTTAAAAGGTAAAAAAGGAGAAACTGGAGTGAAAATAGCTTCAACTTTTTTAAAAGCTTTTTCAAAGTCGTTTCTAACTAAAGTTCTAACTTTTTGTGCTCTTAAATAATAGGCCTCGTAATAACCAGCTGACAAAGCATAAGTGCCTAACATAATCCTTCTCCTCACTTCTTCTCCAAACCCCTCCCCCCTACTTTCTAGATAGACATCTAATAGATTTGAGATTTGAGATTTGAGATTTGAGATTTTGCTATATCCGTATTTTATCCCATCGTACCTTGCTAAATTAGCTGAGGCTTCGGAGGGATTAATAATATAATAAGCAGGTAAAGCATAATCTGTATGAGGTAAACTGATCTCTTCTATTTTTACCCCAAGCTCCTCATATTTTTTAATTGCTTCTTTTATCACTTTCTCCACTTCAGGATCAATTCCCTTAACAAAGTATTCTTTGGGAACACCAATTTTAATGCCTCGTATGTTGTACTTAGTATTTGGTATCTGGGGATATTCGACGCTGGTCGAATCCATTTCATCTCTCCCTTTTATTGCGTCAAAAACAATCTGGCAATCTTCTACGGTTTTAGTAATAGGACCGATCTGGTCTAAAGATGAGGCAAAAGCAATCAAGCCATATCGAGAAACTGCTCCATAGGTAGGTTTCAATCCCACTACTCCACAAAAAGAAGCTGGTAAACGAATAGATCCTCCAGTGTCTGATCCTAAAGCAAAAATACATTCGTCTGCTGCAACTGCCGCTGCTGATCCTCCTGAAGAACCACCAGGTACCCGTGATAAGTCATGGGGGTTTCGGGTGGATTTAAACGCAGAATTTTCTGTAGAAGAACCCATAGCAAATTCATCTAAATTAGTCTTTCCCAGAATTACCACATTCTGGCTTCTCAATTTCTTAGTCACTGTTGCATCATATGGAGCAATATAATTTTCAAGAATTTTCGATCCTGCTGTACATCTGACTCCTTCTACTAAAATAATATCTTTAATCGCTGAAGGAACAGCAGTCAAACTCGATATTTTCTTTCCAGCAAAAATTAAATCATCAACTTCTTTTGCCTGTGAAAGAGCTAGATCTTCGTTGACAGTCAGAAAAGCAGCTACTTCTTTCTCTTTTTCTTTTATTCTATCTAAATAAGCTTTACAGAGCTCCAGAGCGGAAAACTTTTTTCTCTTTAAACCTTCGTGAGCCTGAGTAATTGTAAGTTTGGTTAAATTCATTTAAGAATGGATTTTACTTTAATATAGTTATCTTTTGTTTCCGGAGCCATTTCAACCAATCTTTTTGGAAGTTTAGATTTGAAATTTGAACTTTTTTCTTCATCTTCCCTCATTACATTTTCCACTCTAAGCGAATGACTAGTAGGTTCGATTTTAGAGATATCTACTTTTTTTAATTTTTCAATATAATCAAAAATCGAAGACAACTCCTTAGTGAATTTTTCTTCTTCTTTTTTGCTTATACCGAGCCTAGCTAATTTTGCGATATGCTGTACCTCCTTTCTTTTAATCATAAATCCTAAATTCTAATACCTAAATTCTAAACAAATTCTAAATTCAAATGTTCTAAAAGTGTTTTGGATTTTAGTCATTTGATATTGTTTAGTATTTCGGATTTAGTGCTTAGGATTTATCACTTGGGTGGTTCTAAATATTCTGTTTCAACTAAGACCTCTCTCAATTCATCAAGGTTTTCCAAAACCATTCCTGCCCCTCTCACAACTGCTGTCATTGGATCTTCAATAATTTTAGTAGGAATTTTAGTCTCTTTTTGAATCAAAGTATCTAAACCTTTTAGAAGAGAACCACCTCCAGCTAATTGAATTCCCAATGCCATTACATCAGCTAATAATTCTGGGGGCGTTTCCTCTACAGCAGCTTTAATTTCAGCAACAATTTGTTTATTAGATTTTTCTAAAGCTCTTCGAATATCTTCATCAGAAACTAATATCTCTTCAGGAAGCCCAGTAATTAAATTTCTTCCTCGCATTGGAAGCTGTCTTCTTTCTTTTAGAGGAGAAGCCGAACCAATTCCAATTTTAATTGTTTCGGCGGTTCGTTCTCCAATTAATAATTTATATTCCTCTTGAGCGAATTGAATTATATCCTCATTTAATTTATCTCCAGCCACCCTTAAACTTTTAGATAAAACAATTCCACCCAAAGAAATTATCGCTACCTCGGTTGTTCCTCCTCCAATATCAACAATAAAATGGCCGCCCGCCTCTTGAACTGGCAATCTTGCTCCAATAGCTGCTGCCATTGGTTCTTCAATTAAAAAAACTTCTCTTGCTCCGGCATTTTTAGCTGCATCACAGACTGCTTTTTTCTCAACTTCTGTTACACCACAAGGGATACCAATAATTACTCTTGGTCTAGAATTTAAAAGAAACTTCTTTTTATGAGCTTTTTCAATAAAATATCTCAACATTTGTTCTGTTACTTCAAAATCAGAAACTACTCCTGAAACAAGAGGTCTGGTGGCAATAATATATCCTGGCGTCCGGCCAACCATTTTTTTAGCCTCCTCACCAATTGCTAAAATCTGACCGGTTTTCTTATTTACCGCCACCACCGAAGGTTCAGTAATAACAATCCCTCTTCCTCGCACATAAACCAAACTATTAGCCGTCCCAAGATCAATCGCAATGTCCTCCGAAATATAAGAAAATAATTTATTTAACATACTTTATAACTTGTCCTAATTTAACCAATTTAACTTTCTTTTCATTTCTTCTTTTTATTTCAACACTATTTTTCGCAAGCGTTCTCTCGCTCACTATAATTCTAAGGGGTATACCAATCAGATCAGCTTCGGCAAACTTTTCGCCAGCTGATTTATCTCTATCGTCATATAATACTTCAATCGCATTTTTTTGTAAATCTTGATATAATTTTTCTGCAGATTTTTGAATTTTTTTATTTCTTTCAATTTGAATTAAGTGAACTTTAAAAGGGGCGATTTCTACTGGCCAAATAATTCCTTTTTCATCATGGTTAACTTCAACTACAGCTCCCATGATTCGCGAGGGGCCTATCCCATAACATCCCATAATGATTGGTTTTCTTTTTCCGTCTTTATCAACAAAAAAAGCTTTCATTGCTTTTGAATACTTGGTTCCTAAAGGAAAAATATTTCCCACTTCAATTGATTCGCCCTCTCTAAGAATATGTCCACAGTGAGGACATTTTTGACCAGCTTTAAATTTAGCAATTTCTTTATTTTGAGAAAAATCTCCTTTAGGGCAAAAAACTATTTTATCTTCTCCATCTTTTGCTAAAACTTGAAATTCATGGGTATATTCTTTGGTAAATCCAGCTCCCGAAGCTTCAGTAAGAATTGCTCTCAAACCACATCTTTTAAATATTTTAAAATAAGCTTTAATTACCTTTTGGTAATATTTTTGAAAATCCTCCTGAGAGCTATGAAAACTATAAAGATCTTTCATATCAAACTCTCTCCCTCGGAGCAAACCAGATCTCGCTCGTGGTTCTTTTCTAAATTTAGTTTGGATTTGATAGAGATATAAAGGAAGTTCAGTATAGGATTTTAAGTAATGTCTAATGATATCAGTTAACATTTCTTCGTGAGTAGGACCCAATCCGATTTCCTTTCCGTCTTCTTTGCATTTATACATTACTTTACCAATTTCTTTTGTCCAACGACCAGTTTCTTCCCATAGCTTTTTTGGTTGAAAAACAGTCATTAACATCTCCCTACCTCCGATGTTGTTCATTTCTTCTCTAATTATGTTCTCAATTTTTCTCAAAACTCTTAGGCCTAAGGGTAAATAAGTATAAACACCGGCCATCTCTTTGTAAATAAATCCACCTCTAATTAAAAGTTGAGCATTAATGCTCTTTTCATCTTTCGGTGCTTCTTTTAGAGTTTTAATAAAGAATTGACTTTCTCTCATGGTTTAAATATTCTTGATATGTCTTTAATGGTAACGACAACCATTAAAATTATTAATAAAGCAAAAAAAACTGCTGTAATGTTTTGCTCTATTTTTGGATTAAGAGGTCTCCCTTTAATTTTTTCGATTCCAAGAAATAATAATTTTCCTCCGTCTAAAGCAGGAATCGGAAGAATATTTAAAATAGCAAGATAAATTGCGATAATGGCAATAAATTGTAAAAAGTAATTGATTCCAATTTGAGCAACCTGGCCAATTAAAACTGTTACCCCAACCGGTCCCATAAACTGAGTACCTTTAGGCAGACCTTCTCCTCGGATTAAACTTCCTAAAACTTCACCCCAACCCCGAATCACAGCTCCAGTCAAATTAATAGTAGCTTCAATTCCTTTAATTGGCGCTTGCCACCAAGGATAAGAAATTAAAGCTGTTCTCACTAAAGCCACACCCATTGCTCCTTCACCTTCTGGAGGAGAAACTCTTGGCACCAACGTCACGTCAAAAACTTCTTTACCTCTTTCAATCGTTAAAATAATCTCCTCACCTTTATTCTTTTCCGTAAACTCTTGTACCTCAATGACCTTATCAACGCTTTTGACTTCTGACTTTTGACTTTTGACTTTTAATATCGTGTCTCCCGCTCTAATTCCTGCCTTTTCAGCTGGTGAATCAGAAGCCACTGCTAAGATTTGAACCTTGGAATTAATCAGAGAACCTGATTCATTATCAGAAATAGCAGTGGGAGCGCCAATCCCAAAAACAATACTCAATAAAATTGCTGCTATTATCCAAAAAGAAACCACTCCGCCTAAAATAATTAACGATCTTTGCCAGATTGGTTTTCCAGAAAATTGCTGAAAATCCTCGAGATTACTTTTTTCTCCTTCTTCCCCAGGAATCCTAACAAAAGCTCCAAAAGGTAAAAGGTTAAAAGAATACAAGGTTTCACCAATTTTTTTCCCAAATATTCTCGGAGGATAACCAACCCCAAATTCTTCAATTTTTAAACCAAATTTTTTAGCAACAACAAAGTGGCCAAATTCGTGGATAACCAGCAGACCGACTATACTGATTATAGCGATTAAAATAGTTATGCTCATAGTTATTTAATCTGTTCGGAAACTTCCTTTTCTTTTTTTTCTCCCAATTCTTCAATCTTTTTATTGTACTCATCAATTAAATCTTGAAGTTTATCTTTTGCTCTAAATTTATCGTCTTCACGTATTTCGCCATTTTTGGTTTTTTCTTGAATCTCTGCCCAAGCTTCTTCTCGCCAATGACGAATTGTTTTTCTGGCCTCTTCTTGTTTTTCAGAAATAATTCGAAGTAAATTTCTTCGATACTCTTCAGTTAGAGGGGGGAGATTTATTCTAATGACATCTTTATCGACAATAGGGTTAGCTCCAATACCTGTTTTCTCCAAAGCTGAGACAATTCCTTCAATATAAGATTTATCCCAAGGTTGAATTAAAATTTGTTTTGGCTCAGGGGTAGAAATAGCGGATAATTGTTTCAAAGGAAATTTTTGGCCAAAACATTCAACTACTACATCTTCAACTAAAGATGGGGTAGCTCGACTGGTTCTGATTTTTGATAATTCTCTTTCCAAAAAAACAATAACTTTATCGAGTTCAGGTTTAATTTTATCAATAATTTCTTGATACATTTTATTAAATTTCTAACATTAAATTCTCCAGAGCTAAACGAGGATTAACATTAGTAGTAGATATCAAAAAACTAATATTTTGAATATTCCGAATAATATTACTTAGTTTAACTAAATAATGTTGATCAATTTTTTCTGGCTTACTTATCTTAAAAAGTAGAAGATTCCTAAAATAATTTAACCAGATACTTAAAGTTTCTCTTAAATCTTGGGGGTCTTGAGATAAAACTTTAGCATACTGAAAACGAATAACTAAATCTGATTTAGAAATTTCATCGAGTTCTTTTATCCTCTTTTGAAATTTCTCGAATTTTTTAGGAAAAGAAACAAAATCTACAGCCATTCCTGGTCTTCCTAAAGAAAATTTTGAAATCTCTTCTGCTTCTTTTTCTGTCTTTTTTTCTTTCTTTAAATAATTTTTAATCTCTTCTTTTCTCACTGGAAAGAATTTAATTATCTGAACTCGAGAAAGAATAGTGGGAAAAAGATATTGACTCTCGCTACTAATTAGAATTAAAAGAGCTTTACCTTTTGGATCTTCTAAAGTTTTCAAAATGGCAGTCTGGGCTTCTTGATTCATTGAATGTGCTTCATCAATGATGGCAGCTTTAAAAGGGGCTGAATAAGGTTTAAGAGACAATTTCCAAATAAGTTCTCTAATTTGACTAATTTGAATTTCCTTATTCTCTGGACTAATTAACACTAAATCTGGATGTTGACCATTTTGAATATCTTGATTAAAAAGCCAAGAAACCCAATCCAAAGCTACTTTTCTTTTCCCTAATTTTTCTTGTCCTACAAATAAATAGGCCTGAGAGATTCTGTTAGCTTCCGCTGATTTTTTTAAAAACTCCCACTGTTTTTGATGACCTATCAACATAACTATTTTTTACTCATAATACTTTTTTTATACAAATCTAAATTTTCTAAAACTACTCCCGTGCCACGAACAACACAAGTCAGTGGATCTTCAGCTAAAAAACAGGGAACGCCAGTTTCTTGAGATATTCTCTCTGAAATGTTTCTCAAAAGAGCTCCGCCTCCCGAAAGTATCATTCCCTTGTCAATAATATCAGCTGATAACTCTGGTGGGGTGTCTCTAAGAACAGTTTTTATTACTTGAATAATTTCTGAAATAATGTCAGCGGTTGCTTCAGCGATCTCATTAGATGAAATTTTAATGGTTCGAGGTAAACCTAAAATTAAATCCCGGCCGCGAATTTCTAACTTTCTTTCTTCTTTTCCGCTGGTTTCTGGTAAAGCAGTACCAATTTTAATTTTTATTTCTTCGGCTGTTTGTTCCCCAATCGCTAAATTATATTTTCGCTTGATGTAATCTGAAATAGCTAGATCCATCTTATCTCCTCCAACTCTAATTGAGCTACAAGTAACTATTCCACCTAAAGAAATTACCGCTATCTCTGATGTTCCCCCACCAATATCAACGATCATATTGCCAGAACAAGAATTAATGGGAATGCCAGCTCCAATGGCAGCTAGAATGGGTTCTTTTGCTAAAAAAGCTTGTTTGGCTCCAGCGTTAAGAGCAGCTTCAATTACCGCCCTTCTCTCAGTAGAAGTAATACCAGCTGGTACTCCGATCATTAATTCTGGTTTTAAAAAACGCCAAAAACCTGCTACTTTTTCAATAAAATATTTAAGCATGGCTTGAGTAACCCGAAAATCAGCAATTACCCCATCTTTAAGGGGACGATAAACCCTGATAGTGTCTGGAGTGCGACCAGTCATTTCTTTAGCTTCCTCACCAACTGCCAAAATTCTATTTTCTTCAAGTGCCACTGCCACTACTGAAGGCTCTTGCAAAATCACCCCTTTGCCCGGGATAAAAACTAAAGAATTACAAGTTCCTAAATCAATACCAATCTTTTTCATACTAAAAATATATTACCTTAATTTTCCAAATTTAGCAACTTTTTTCATTGAAATTCCAATTATTATCACAAAAATTCCACCCAGAATGAATAAAAACTGATAGCCCAAAAATCCAACAACTACTCCAGAAATCAAGGCTCCCAAAGCCACTCCCAAAGGAGCAAAAATAGTATCTACCGCTCCAGCCTCTTCAGGTTGGTCTTTTAATCTTTGAGAAACTAATCCTGACCGACCGGCATTACAAATTAAAGCTCCCGATAACCGGCCTAGATTAATTAACAAGATGTTAAGAAAATTCAAAAAAGGCATTGCCGTTCCAAAGAGAATTGAAAAAAGTCCTGAAATTATACTTCCTTGAAAAATATTTTTTTCACTTGGAATTTTCCCTAAGTGGCGAATTAAAAAGAGGGAAATTGGTAAAAATAAAAAAGAAAAAATAGAAATAAAAATTAAAATTAAATTCTCTGACCAAAGAAGTTCGTCTTTTAAAAAGAGAACAAAAAAAGCCCGATAAAATCCAGCTAAAAATAAAATTGAAAGGGAGGCCAGAAGAAAAGGCAAAACAGTTTTAGTTTTTATCGTTTGGAAAACTCTTTGATAGTTTTCTTGAAATTTTTCGAAATTAAAATATTTATCAAGTGGTTTAACCTCTCTTTTTCTTAATTGAGTAAAACAAAAAATAGCGGTCAGAAATTGTAAAACTAAACTGAAAATAAAAACTCCTAAAAAATCAAATTGCCAAATAAAGGCAGCTCCCACTGCCGGGGCTATGGCATCAGCGTAAAAAGGAGCGGAATAAAACCAACCAAAAGCCCGGTTATAGTTTTCCAAGGAAGTGCTTATTAAAATTGCCCGAGCTGAAACAAAAAATAAGGCAGCCGAAATTCCTAATAAAACTTGCCAGAAATAAAAAAGAACAGGGTTTATAATCAAAATCATGCCCGAGGCATAAATAGCATAACCTAAAACTCCCAGAGAAGCTAAAATAGCTGGGTTTATTTTATGATTTAAAAAACCAACAAAAGGAGCAGAGAGGGCAATTGGAAGATAAATCAGTAAATAAGTATACCCTACTTCTGGCAAAGACATTCCCTTAGTTACCAAAAACAAAGGAAAATAGAGAGCAAAGACTTTATAACCAAACATTAATAAAAAATGGCAAATTGCCGCATCCCTGGTAATCTTTTCAATTTTGGGAAAAATTGACATTAAATTATTTTAACAAAATAAAATGCGCTCAGCCAATGGCTGAGCGCCTCACTTAAACCTTAAAGACTTCTTAGTTTTTGGGCTGCTCCTTCAATGTGGAATGCTGCGCTTTCGCCAGTTACTTTTTCGAAATCTCTATAAAGACCGACGGCGGCAGCATAATCTAATTTCGCTTCTTCGATACGGCCTAATTCCTTTAAAGCGTCTCCTCTGTTTTGTTTGCCGTGGCCGGCAGTTCGGTAATCTCTTCGATACAAAGCTGTCACATAAACTTTCTCACAAACCTCGATAGCCTGTTTGAAGTCCTTAGCCCAACGACAAAGAATACTCCGGGTGTTCCAAACCGATGGTTCGTCCGGGAACTCCCTAATAGCCCGATCGCTCTTCTGCCAAGCTTCATCTTTTTCACTTAGAAGCCAAAGACTCAGGGGTAAACCATTAAGAATCGAAACCCTCTTTTTCCTATCAATAGTGTTGTCTAGAGCTTCCAGAAAAGCTCCCTTAGACATAGAGAGATTCTCTTCTTTATGATCTGCCGGGCCCTTAATTCCTAAATAATACCGGTTCCATCCTCTCAATCGAAGTGCTTCGGCAAATTCCTCTCTATCTTTTAAATTAGATAGATTGTTAGCAATCAGCTTATCTGACTCCTGCCATTTCCCTTCGCTGTACAATTTCTGGGCTTCTTCTAAAACTTTCGCCATCTTGGTACCCCCTTATTCAGTTTTTAATGACTTATTCTAATTAATTGATTTAAATTTGTCAATCGGTTAAGATATAAAAGTATGACAAAAAAAACACGAACAGTCCTTTTTTTGACTTGTTCAATTTTATTTTTATTGGTTGCTCCTTTTGTAGTTCTCTACTCTCAGGGGTATAGATTAGATCTTGAAAATAAAAAATTCAGTCAAACTGGTGGTCTTTTTTTAAAGATCTTGCCAAAACAAGCAGAAATTTATCTAGATGGAAAATTAAAAGAAAAAACTGATTTTTTCTTTGGTTCAATTTTAATTGAAAATTTATTACCGAAAAAACATAAAATTGAAGTAAAAAAGGCAGGATATTACTCTTGGCAGAAAACATTAGAAATAAAAGAAAAAGAGGTCACTGAGGCAAAAAATATTATTCTATTTCCTCGGAATTTCGATTTTCAAATCTTAACAAAAAATATTGAAAGTTTTTGGTTTTCTCCGGATCAGACAAAAATAATTTTAAAAGAAAAAGAAAAAAACAACTGGAGTTTAAAACTCTATGACTTAAATAATAAATTTAAAATCCATTTAATTAACGATAAAGATATTTCCCTAAAAGAAGTTAATTTGCTTAATTTAGAATTCTCTAAAGATTTAAAAAGAATAATTTTAGAAACTGGTGTAGGAGAAGAAATAAAATACTTTACCTTATCTCTAAGCCAAACACCTCCTACTATAACTGAAATTACCTCCCCTTCTCCACCAATTAAAGATGTACTAACCTATCAAGAAGTTAAGGGTGATGTTTATTATCTAGATAAATTTGGGTACTTATTTAAAAACAACGATAAATTAACCGAGAAAGCTTTTCCAATAAAACAAGAAACGAAATACAATTTAAAAGTACTTTCGAGTTTGATTTTTTTAAAAGAAGGAAAAACTTTATTTTTATTTAACCCTGAAACAAAAATTTTTGAAAAATTCTTTGAGCCGATAAATTATTATAAAATTTCTCCCGATTCTAATAAAGTAGTTTATTCTTCGGATTATGAAATTTGGATTTTCTATCTCAAAGATTTTTTACCTAATAAAAGAACCGGGGATAAAGTTTTTTTGAGCAGATTCTCCGAAAAAATAAGAAATGTTTATTGGTTAAATTCTGACTACTTG
>CAZVTU010000003.1:0-19539 GCA_964630295.1 uncultured Candidatus Saccharibacteria bacterium | reverse complement strand
CCGATTTCCGAAGTTAAAAATAACGAAGTTGTATCTATTCGGGGGAAAATATTGGAGATTAAAAATATTAGAACTTGGAAAAGAAGAATGACCTTAACTAAGGCAGTTATTAGCGATGATTCTGGAACAATTCAAGCTATTTGGTTTAATCAACCCTATTTAATAAGTGCTCTTAAAAAAGGAGATTTTATTTTTTTAGCTGGTAAGATGAATCAAAAAAGAGGGGGAAGATATTTATCAAGTCCAGCTTACGAAAAGTTAAACCTGAAAGAGCTAACACAACCTGACCTAACCCATACCGGAAGATTAGTCCCCATTTATCCAGAGACTCAGGGTTTATCTTCCCGTTGGTTAAGGTTTATTATTAAACCTCTCCTAAATAAATTAAAAGATAAATTTTCTGATCCCTTACCAGAAACAACAAGAAAGGAGTATAATCTTTTACCTATTAAAAAAGCTATCTGGCAAATTCATTTCCCCGATTCTTTGGAGTTAGCAAAATCTGCTAGAGAGAGATTCGTTTTCGAAGATCTTTTTTGCCTTTCTTTGGTAATTTTGAGAGAAAAATTGAAACTATCTAAAGAAAGAGCAATTGCTCTTCCTCTAAATATTGATTTAATTAAAGATTTTACTAAGAAATTACCTTTCAATTTAACGGATGATCAAAGAAAAGCTGCTTGGCAAATTTTGAAAGATTTAGAAAAAAATCAACCAATGAATCGACTTTTGGAGGGTGATGTTGGTTCTGGGAAAACAATCGTCGCAATAATCGCTGCTTTGAATACAATAAAAGCTGGCTATCAAGTTGTTTTTATGGCCCCTACCGAAATATTAGCAAAACAGCATTTTAAAACATTAAAAACATTTTTAAAAAGTTTTAATTTAAATATTGGCCTTATTACCAGTAAAGAAAACAGATTAAATAACGAAAAAATAACAAGGAAAGAAATTTTAGAAAAAATAACAAACGGAGAAATTAATATTTTAATTGGTACTCATGCTTTGGTTCAGGAAGAGGTAAAATTTGCAAAATTGGCTTTGGTAATTATTGACGAACAGCATCGTTTTGGGGTAGAACAAAGAGCTAAACTCTGCCAACAAAAAGGATTTATTCCTCATTTACTATCGATGACAGCCACTCCTATCCCCCGAACGCTATCTCTAACTATTTATGGAGATTTAGATTTATCTTTAATAAAAGAACTACCTAAAGGGAGAAAAAAAATCATTACTAAAATTGTTTTCCCTAAAGAAAGAGAAAGAACTTATAAGTTTATCCGTCAACAAATAAAAAAGGGTAGGCAAGTCTTTGTAATATGTCCCCGAATAGAACCTGTAAATAATCTTTCAGAAAAAAACCCTTATTGGGCAGAAGTTAAAGCAGTAAAAGAAGAATTTGAAAAGCTTTCTAAAGAAGTTTTTCCCGATTTTAGGGTAGAAATGCTTCACGGAAAAATGAAAGTAAAAGAGCGAGAAAAAATAATGGAGGCATTTAAAGAAGGTAAGGTTGACGTTTTGGTTTCAACTTCAGTGGTGGAAGTTGGAGTTGATATTCCTAATGCTACCGTAATGATGATTGAAGGAGCAGATAAATTTGGTTTAGCTCAACTTCACCAATTTAGAGGAAGAGTTGGAAGAGGTAAGGAACAATCTTTTTGCTTTTTATTCACGGATTTTCCGGGAAAAAGAACTGGCCAAAGATTAAGAGCTTTACTCTCTTGCGAAAATGGTTTTGAATTGGCAGAAAAAGATTTAAAAATCAGGGGACCCGGCGATTTTTCTGGCCAAAGACAGTGGGGAATCCCCGATTTAATTATGAACGCCTTAAGTGATGTTAATTTAGTGGAAAAAGCCAGAAATGCTGCTAAAGAAATTTTAGAAAAAGATCCAGAATTAAAAAAATTCCCGCTTTTGCGAGAAAAATTAGAAAATTTTCAGCAGAAAATTCACTTGGAGTAAAGTGTTATAAAAATTATAGCGGCCCTGACGGGAATCGAACCCGTGTTACCGCATTGAAAGCGCGGTGTCCTAGGCCACTAGACGACAGGGCCAGTTTCCTTTTTATTATATGGTATTTTCAAAAAATGTAAAGATGAACATTTTGGGAATCGAAACGAGTTGTGATGATACCTGTGTTGGGATTATTAAAGTTGAAAATCAAAAGTCAAGAATTAAAAGTTTTAATGTGCTTTCAAATATTATTTCCTCTCAAGTGAAACTCCATGCAAAATACGGCGGAGTCTACCCATCCTTAGCTAAAAGAGAACATCAGCGGAATTTACCGATAGTATTAAAGAAAGCGTTAAAAAAAGCTGGAAATCCTAAAATTGATTTATTAGCTGTAACCTCAGGACCAGGATTAGAACCATGCCTTTGGGTGGGAGTAAATTTCGCTAAAGACTTAGCCAAAAAATTAAAAATAAGATTAGTTCCAGTTAATCACATAGAAGCTCATATACTCGCTAACTTCGTTGGCGGAAATTCCAAATTTCAAATTACAAATTACAAAAATTTATTCCCAGCAATTTGTTTAGTGGTCTCTGGAGGGCACACCCAGTTAATTTTAATGAAAGATATTGGCAAATATAAAATTCTTGGTGAAACCAGAGACGATGCAGCAGGAGAATGTTTTGACAAAGTGGCTAGAATTTTAGGATTAGGATATCCTGGAGGGCCAGTTATTGCGGCTGAAGCCGCAAAATTCGAAATTCGAAATTCGAAATTCGAAATTTCTCTTCCTAGACCAATGATCTATCAGAAAAATTATGATTTTAGTTTTTCTGGCTTAAAAACAGCTGTCTTGTACGATTATAAAAGTCGTTCGCCCAAAGTTAGAAGATTAAAAAAGTATATCAGAACGATAGCAGCTGAAACCCAACAAGCTGTCATTGATGTCTTAATCTATAAAACCCTAAAAGCAATTAAAAATTATCAGGCAAAAACAATATTCCTTGGGGGTGGGGTAGCTGCTAACGAAGAATTAAGAAAACAGTTTAAAACCCGTAGCTCAAACTCTAAAATTAGTTTTTTTGTTCCGCCAAAAAAATTTTGTACTGATAATGCAGTAATGATAGCTCTCACTGGTTATCTTCATTGGCTGAAAAAAAAGAAGTGGCCGAAAATAAAAGCTGAAGCAAATCTTCGAATAAGTTAAATTTATGTTAAAATAAATCTACTATGGAACTTCCGAAAGTTTACAACTCTAAAGAAACAGAAAATCGAATTTATCAACTTTGGCAGAAGACCGGTTTCTTTAACCCTGACAAATTGCCTGGAAAAAGAAGGAAAACTTATACTATTGTTATTCCTCCACCAAATATTACCGGGTCTTTGCATATGGGTCATGCTTTAAATGCTGTAATTCAGGATATCTTAGTTCGAAAAAAAAGAATGGAAGGTTTCAAAGCCCTTTGGTTACCAGGAACCGATCATGCTGGAATAGCTACTCAAAATGTAGTAGAAAAAGAGCTAAAAAAAGAAGGAAAAACCCGCTTTGATTTAGGAAGAACGAAATTTATTGAGAGAGTTTGGCAGTGGAAAAATAAGTACGGGAACATTATCTTAGAGCAATTAAAAAAAATGGGGGCTTCCTGTGATTGGTCAAGAACTCGTTTTACGATGGATAAGGATTATATCGAAGCTATTAATACTGCTTTTTTCCATTATTATAAAAAAGGTTGGATTTATCGAGGAGAGAAAGTGATTAATTGGTGTCCGAGGTGCCAAACTTCTCTATCAGACCTTGAATTAGAATATGAAGAAAAAAGAGGGAAACTTTGGTATATTAAATACCCCTTAAAAAATCAAAAATCAAAAATCAAAAATCAAAAATTTATTGTGGTGGCAACTACCAGACCAGAAACGATGCTAGGAGACACGGCGGTAGCTGTTAATCCCAAAGATAAAAGATATAAAAAACTGATTGGAAAGAAGGTTATTTTACCGATTCAAAAACGAGAAATTCCTATTATTACTGATAAAGCTATTGATCCAAAATTTGGCACGGGAGCAGTCAAAGTCACTCCCGCCCATGACTTGGTTGATTGGGAAATTGCTCAACGTCATAAATTAAATTCTTTTAAAATAATAAATGAAAAAGGAGAAATGACTAAAGAATCAAAAATTTGCCAGGGACTAAATACACTTTCGTGTCGTGAAAAAGTTGTTAAAGAATTAGAAAAAAAGAATCTAATTAAGAAAGTAGAAGATTATATTTATTCTTTACCTTATTGTTATCGTTGTCATTCTCTAATTGAACCTATCCCTTCGAAGCAATGGTTTTTAAAGATGGATACCTTAGCTAAAATGGCAACGGAAGCAGTTAGAAAGAGAAAGGTGAAATTTATTCCTAAGAGCTTTGAAAAAATTTATTTTAATTGGTTAAGGAATATTAAAGATTGGTGCATCTCAAGACAACTCTGGTGGGGACAAAAAATTCCTCTCGAAGGAGAAACTGATGTCTTAGATACTTGGTTTTCTTCTGCTCTCTGGCCTTTCGCTACTTTAGGTTGGCCAAGAAAAACAAAAGATTTAAAAAATTTTTACCCAACCAACTTTCTTAGTACTGACCGAGGAATTATTAATCTTTGGGTTGCTCGAATGATTTTTTCTGGTTTAGAATTTATAAAAAAAGTCCCTTTTAAGGATGTTTATATTCATGCTACGGTTTTAACTCGGGAAGGAAAAAGAATGTCAAAATCTTTAGGGACAGGCATTGACCCAATAAATCTCATTGAAAAATACGGCGCTGATGCTACTCGCTTTGGAATTGCCTGGCAAATTACTGGAGGACAAGATATTAAATTTGTTGAAGACAATATTGTTATGGGAAGAAAATTTTGTAACAAAATTTGGAATGCCAGCCGATTTGTCTTACTCCAAATCGGAAATTTCAATTTCCAATTTCCAAATTCCAAACCGAAATTTAAAAATTTAACCCCAGCAGATAAAAAGATAATAAAATCGTTAAACAAAACAATAAAGTCAGTTAATAGAGATTTAGGAAATTATCGCTTTGGTAAAGCAGCCCGAATTCTTTATGATTTTTTTTGGCATGACTTTTGTGATGTTTATATCGAAAAATCCAAAATTCAAAGTTCAAAATCAAAAACTGAGAAAGAAAAAACTCAAAAGATATTACTATATATATTAGTAACTTCACTTAAACTTTTACATCCTTTTATACCTTTTATTACTGAAGAAATTTATCAAAAGCTACCGATTAGAAACAAGAAAAAATCTTTGATGATTGAAGAATGGCCACAATAACTTATCCTCTCTATTTAATATTCGGTGTTTTCCCAAGTATTGTCTGGCTCTTGTTTTATTTAAGAAAAGACGCTCATCCTGAATCAAATCGAATGATATTAAAAATTTTCTTTTATGGGATGGCTACAGCAATACCTGCAATTTTATTAGAAATGGGGATTGGGGAAAAAATAAAGGAATTCGACCTCCCCCCATTTTTATTTTTAATTTTAAATATTTTTTTTGTTGTGGCTTTGGTGGAAGAGTTTTTAAAATATTTAGTTGTAAGAGGAGAGGTATTAAAGAGCTCCGAGCTCGATGAACCTATAGATGTAATGCTTTATATGATTATTGCTGCTTTGGGTTTTGCTGCCTCCGAAAATATTTTAATTTTATTTACTTTGGGTCCTACTTTTTTGTTTGGAGAAACTTTATCCCTGACTGTCTTCCGCTTTTTGGGAGCCACTTTTCTACATGCTCTCTGTTCGGGTTTATTGGGGTATTTTTTAGCTCTTTCATTTTTTGAAACAAAAAAACGAGGACGGTTTCTTATTTTTGGGTTGGGGATAGCTGCTTTCTTGCACGGATTGTATAATTTTTCTATTATAAAAATTGAAGGCAGTTTAACTTTTTTAATTCCAGTTATTGTTCTGATTGGATTAGCCATCTTTCTCACCTATAGCTTTCAAAGGTTGAAAAAATTAAAAAGTGTTTGTAAAATTAATTAAATAATACCCCAAATTTGCTTCACAAATTTCGGGGACCCCACTATATGGAATCATTTTTTGAAAAATTAAAAAAGGGAATGGGAATCGAAGAAGAAATTGAAGAATTAAGCGAAGAAGGCGAAGAAGAAATTATAAAAAAACCAATAAGAAAAAAGGGAGTGCGAAAGGTTAAAAAACCAAAGAAGTTAGAAATTAAAGAAGAACAAATTAAAAAAGGAGAAGAGAAGACAGAAGAAAAACAAATAGAAGAAGTAAAAGAAAAAGAGATTCCCCAGATTAAAATTTCTGAAACAAAAGAAAAGCTGTTTGAACAAGAAGGAGAATTAGCAATCGATGTTTATCAAACAGCTAATGATTTGGTTATCCAGTCAGCTATTGCTGGAGTAAAACCAGAGAATTTAGATATTACCTTGGAAAAAGATATCATTACAATTAAAGGAGTAAGAGAAAAACCTTTTGAGGAAGAAGGAGATTATTTTTCTCAAGAGTGCTTTTGGGGACCCTTTTCCAGAGAAGTAATTTTACCGGCTGAAGTCGATCCTAATCGAGCAACAGCTGAAATGAGAGACGGTATTTTAACGATTAGAATACCGAAAATTTTGAGAGAAAAGAAAAGAAAAATTATCGTCAGAGGATAAAAAATTTAAATTTCTTTAAAGAGAGTAAATCAAAAAATCCCGTGATCGCGGGATTTTTTGATTGGTGTCGGGGGAGAGATTCGAACTCTCAAGGGTTTCCCCACTGGGTCCTAAGCCCAGCGCGTCTACCAATTCCGCCACCCCGACAATATGGGAGCCTCCTTAGATATTTTGATTTATTTGATAAAAAAATCAACCCCATTAGATAATTTCTTATCTAACAGGGTAATCTTTGAATTTAAAATAAAAAATCAACTTACATTCCAGCTATCATTCTGACCAAGTTGGGAATGGCTTTAGCTAAAAAGCCAACTATTAGTCCAATAGCAGCATACATTATATAATTTCTACCAGAAGCTACTTTCTCTGGAGCGCCAGCGGCAGTTAATAAAGTCATAGCACCAATAATTATAAAGATTCCTGCTAAACCAACTAAGATAACAAATATCCAGTCAGTGACGCTGTAAATTGTATTCATTAAGCAGAACATTCCCCACTTATCTGCTGAATCAGCGCACCAAGGCCCGTTACAGGCAGCGGCTGCTTCAGCGCTGGGGGCTGCTACATCTTGGGCACTACAGGAAGCACTATCAAGAGTAATTGCCCGCTTCAAAGTACAACACTCCTTCGGTGCTTGTTGAGCTGAAACAACTAAAGGCACTACTAAAATAGCTAAAAAGCCAATTAAAATTGTCAGCAATAATATTTTTTTCATCTAAAATATTTTAAACAAATTTTTCTTCGACCTTTGGAAATAAATTTTAGATTAGCCTCCAATTCCCCCGATCATCTTTACCATATTGGGGATAGCTTTAGCTAAAAAGGCAACTATCAATCCAATAGCAGCATACATTATATAATTTCTTCCCGAAGCCACTTTCGAAGGATCACCAGCAGCAGTCATTAAAGTCATAGCACCAATAATTATAAAGATTCCTGCTAAACCAACTAAGATAACAAATATCCAGTCAGTAATATTATAGAGGGTATTAACTAAACAACACATTCCGTGATCTTCGATAGTAACCACTGCATCCTTCGTACAATCTGAGTCAATTTTACTTAAATCGCGGGTTATTTTACATGTTTTAGGGGCTTCAGTTATCACAGCCGTTGCTACTTGTGGTGCTACCAAAATTGCTAAAAAACTAATAAGAATTAGGGTTGATAAAAATTTTTTCATATTAGAAATTAACCTTTAAATTGACCTTTTAATTTACCCTCCTTTAACCCCTAAGATTTTCTCTATGATACCAAGAATACCTTTGGAAAGCAAGACAATTAAAAATCCAATAGCTGTCCAAATAAGTAAATTCCTTGCTCGGTTAATTTGTTGAACATTCCCTCCGGCTGTGACGAATAAGAATCCCCCAACAATTACCATCAGGGGAGCTACAACAATGGCAATTTTAAAAATAAAATCAATAATATTATTAACAATAACTTCAAAACTCTCTGCCTCTAAAGGGTTTTCAATTCGGATTGTTTCGTCAGCTGATACTATTATTGGTAGAATTAAAGATAAAGAAATTAAGATTAAGAATATTCTTTTCATTAAGTTATTTTACTAGAATTATTGCACGGTGATAAGCGCCTGCTGTAAATTCTTTTTCTAATTTTAAATTAAGCTCTCTGGCAATTTTTTTTATTCCTTCAAAGTCAACCTTCTCTATCTTCTTTGTTAAAGGATTATCTTTTTGCCAATCAACAATTAAAATTCTTCCTTTTGATTTTAATACTCTCTTTCCTTCCAATAACACCTGCTTTTTGTCTTCGCATTCAAATAAAAGATTAGTCATTAAAACTAAATCTAAATAATCTGAACCTAAAGGAACTTCTTTCTCAACATCAGCTTGGATAGTTTCAATGTTAGAAATTTTTTCTAGTTTCATCCTTGCTCTTAAAGCTGAAAGGGGTTCTTCTAAGATATCGATGGCGTAAACTTTACCAGCTTCTAATTCTTTTGCTAAAGGGATTGCCCAGCCACCACCCCCGCAACCAAAATCCGCAGCAACCATATCTTCCTTTAATTTAAGGTGTTTTAACACATCTTGAGGGTTCAGAAATCCTTCCATAATAATTATGGGTAAAAATTTAGATACAAGTGGCTGAAGCCACTTTGTCTCCCGGCTCTAATTTCATCAATCTCACCCCTTGGGTTGACCGAGAAAGTTTAGCTATCTGAGAAATCTTCGTCCTAATCACTTGGCCTCTTTGAGAGATGACAATTAAATCTTCCTCCTCCCCCGATAGAACTTTAGCTGCTACTATCCCCCCAGTTTTAGAAGTCACATTAGCTGTTTTAATACCTGAACCTCCTCTTCCTTGAACTTTATATTCTTTAACATTAGTTCTTTTACCAAACCCATTTTCGGTAATTATTAAAAGGTACTCGTTTCCCTTTGCTTCTTTAGTTGGGATAACATCGATTGCTACTACTTCGTCTCCTTTTTTTAATCTTATTCCCTTAATACCTGAAGCCTGTCTTCCCATCGGCCGCAGTTCTTTTTCTCTAAAACGAATGGATTGACCCTTTTTAGTAACTAAAATTATCTCATCTTGACCAGTTGTTTTCTGAACGTTTTTTACTTCATCTCCTTTCTTTAGAGTAATAGCAATTAAACCTGATCTCCGAATATTTTCGAAATCCTCTAGGGGAGTTTTTTTAATTATACCATTCTTGGTTGCCATCACTAAATATTTAATCCCCTCATCTTGATCTTTTTTACTCAAGGTCCTTAAGCATAAAATCTTGTCCTCGGGTGAAATTTCTAAGAAATTTAATAATCCTCGACCTCTCGCTACTCTAGTTCCTTCAGGAATTTCGTAAACCGGTGTCCGAAAAACTTTTCCAGAATCAGTAAAGAATAAAAGAGAATCGTGCGTTTGAGCAGAAAGAAAGTGCTCAACTACATCATCTTGAAGAGTTTTCATTCCTAAAATTCCCTTACCTCCTCTTTTTTGAATTTTATAGGTTCTAGGGTTAATTCTTTTAATATAACCGCCTTGGGTTAGAGTAATAATTGTTTCTTCTTGAGGAATTAAATCTTCCTCAGCAATTTCTCCAAGCTTTTGAACTTGGACCTTAGTCCTTCTTTCGTCTCCGAAATTTTCTTTTATTTCTTTCAATTCCTTTTTAATTATTTCTTTTACTTTTTGTGGACTTTTAAGAATAGCAGTTAGTTCTTTAATCTTAGCTTTTAATTCTTTTAATTCATCTTCAATTTTCTTTCTTTCTAATTTGGCTAAAGCAGAAAGTTTTGTTTCTAAAATGGCATTGGCTTGGATTTTGGTCAAACGAAATCTTTTGATTAAATTCTTTTCTGCTTCAGCTCTAGTAGCTGAATTTTTAATTGTCTTAATAACTGCATCGATATTAGATAAGCATTTATGCAATCCCTCTAAAATATGGGCTCTTTCTTTAGCTTTCTCTAGCTCATATTTTGTTCTTCTGATGACCACTTCTTTTCGGTGTAAAATAAAGTAATTTAAAATCTCAACTAAATTCAAAACTCGGGGCTGAATTCCTTCAACTAAAGCCAGCATATTTAGATGAAAGGTTTTTTGTAAATCCGTAAATTTATAAAGCCTATTTAAAATCTTCTGAGGATAGGCATCGCGAGCGAGATCAAGGACGATTCTTAAACCTTCTTTATCTGATTCATCTCGAATATCTTTTATTCCTTCAATTTTTTTCTCTTGTACTAAATTAGCGAATTGTTCAATTAAAGTTGATTTTTGAACCTGGAAAGGAATTTCAGTAATAACAATCCTTCTTCTTCCAGTTTTTTCTTGTTCTTGAACTTCGGCTTTTCCCCTAGTAACAATGGGCCCCCTTCCCTGAGAATAAGCCTGAATTATCTCTTTTTGATTGTAAATAATACCACCGGTGGGGAAATCGGGACCGGGGATAAATTTAAAAAGATCTTCGGTTTCGGCTTTGGGATGATCGATTAAATAAATTAATGCATCACAAACCTCAGAAAGATTATGGGTAGGAATGTTAGTAGCCATACCAACAGCAATTCCTAAAGAACCGTTCAATAAAAGTTGAGGTAGGGGGGAAGGTAAAACGGCGGGTTCTTTCCTGGTGCCATCAAAATTATCAACAAAATCAACTGTGTTTTTCTCGATATCCTTAAGCATTGCTTCACCAATTTTTGATAAACGGCATTCGGTATATCTCATTGCTGCTGGAGGATCACCGTCAATTGAACCAAAATTACCTTGACCATCAATAAGGGGATAGCGTAAAGAAAAATCTTGGGCCATTCTGACTAAAGAGTCGTAAACGGCCATGTCGCCGTGAGGATGGTAACGACCAAGACAAGAACCCACTACAGTTGCTGATTTTCTAAATTTTGAGTTATAATGCAAACCCTCTTCCAACATTGTGTATAAAATTCGTCGGTGAACTGGTTTTAGGCCATCACGGACATCCGGCAAAGCCCGCGAAACAATTACAGACATAGCGTAATCAATATAAGACTCCTGCATCTCTTCAGTAATTGGACGCGGTAACACCTTACCGATTTTATTGTTTTTGATTTTTTGATTATTCTGTTTCTTCATTTTCTTTGGGGATTTCTAGTTTAGGTAAACTTTTTAATTCTTTTTCTAAAGAAGGAATGTTTATTTCTTCTTTAATTTTTTCTATTTTAAAACTTTTAATTCGTTTCTGGAAATTATTAAACCAAAAAAGTCCCAAAAATAAGGCAGTAATTGTCACTACTGTCCAAAGAATAATCTTTCTTTTCCCTTCGGGCAAATTCTGAACTTTCTCTAATAATCCCATAAACTACCTAAGGTTTTAGAACGATGATTTTTGCTTCTTCCGGTGAGATATCTTTCTTTTTAATAGTTAATTTTGGCAAGGGCTCTAACTTTTTTAAGCCGACTGTTTTTAAAAACTTTTCTAAACCATCGAGTTTTATCTTCAGTTTAGGAATCGAATAATGCATAGGAATAACGATGTTGGGTTCAATTTGAGACATTATTTTCACTGCTTCTTTGGCAGAAATTGTATAAATACCACCAACTGGAATTATTAAAATATCCACTTCTCCAATTTTTTCAACTTGTTCTGAAGTTAGCTCTTTTTGTCCCAAATCTCCAAGATGACAGAGACGAATATCTTCGCTCTCAATTGTATAAATAGTATTGAGACCCCTTTCTTTTCCCAGAGAAGAATCATGAAAAGAGGAAATTCCTTGGATAAAAACTTCTTTCACTTCGTACTCGCCCGGTCCTTCAATCAAAAAAGGATCACCCGAAACTGCTTTAACATTATTGTGGTCGTGATGTTGATGGGTAACTAACAAAATATCTGCTTCTAGTTTAGGAACTCTCAAACCAATGGTTTCATCAAAGGGATCGATGACTATGTTAATCTGATGGTTTTTCCCGTGATTGGTAGCAATTTGAAAACAAGATTGTCCCTTCCAAATAATTTGCATACCTCCTTAGAAATTTAGGATAACTTATTTATTGTGACTTTTTTTATTCCACCCCGTTAGCAAAACAATTATTTTTAACGGGGCGTATATTAAATTTTATCACAGCCCTTGAAAAAATCAATAAAATATGTAATTATGAGGGATATGAAAGAAATGTTAGAAAAAAATAATTTATTAAAACCACCCCAAGTCGGGAAAATCATCGAAGGAAAGGTTATTGGTCGAGGGAGATCAGCTCTCTATTTAGACCTTGGTGCTTTTGGGAGTGGAATTATCTACGGAAAAGAATTCCAGGAAGCAAAAGAAGAAATAAAAGATTTAAAAATCGGTGATACGGTTTTCGCAAAGATTATAGATTTAGAAAATGAAGATGGTTATGTTGAATTATCTTTAAGTCAAGCTTCTGATGAACTTACTTGGGAAAAACTCAAGCAAAAAAAAGAAGCAGGTGAAACTTTAAAAGTCAAAATCTCGGGAGCAAATAAAGGTGGTCTGTTAACAGAAGTGTCTGGTATTCCCGCTTTTTTGCCAGTTTCCCAATTATTACCAGAACACTATCCACGAGTTGAGGGAGCAGAGAGCAGTAAAATTTTAAAGGAACTTCAAAAGTTTGTGGGAAAAGAATTAGAGGTTAAAATTTTTGATCTTGATCCTAAAGAAAATAAACTGATTTTATCAGAGAAGGCAAAAGAATCAGAAAAAATAAAAGAAATTCTTAAAAATTATCAAGTTGGAGACATTGTTGAAGGAGAAATTACGGGTATTACTGACTTTGGGGTCTTTATTAAATTTGGCAAAGAAGGACTAGAAGGTCTTATTCATATTTCAGAATTAGACTGGCAATTAATTGAGGACCCAAACGAAATCGTTAAAGTTGGTCAAAAAGTTAAAGCAAAAATTATCTCCATCTCAAACGACAGAGTTTCTCTATCATTAAAAGCCTTAAAAAAAGACCCTTGGGAAGAAATTGAAAAGAAATATAAAAAAGGTGATGTCGTTTCTGGTGTGGTTACAAAATTTAATCCTTATGGAGCATTTGTTAAACTTACTCCTAAAATTCAAGGACTTTGTCATATTTCAGAATTCGGAACTAAAACAAAGATGGAATCTACCTTAAAAATAGGAGAAAAATATAACTTCCAAATTTTATCCATCGATCCAAAAGAACACCGAATGAGTTTAAAATTACTTGAAAATAAATAAAAATTCAATAATAAAAGATAAAGGAACAGCCCGAAATTGCTGTTTTTTATTTCTTGAAATATTAAATTAATTTTGATAAGATTAAGAGGTAAGATGAAAAATTTAATTAAAAATTTTGTTATTATTCTTTTGATCTTTTTGGTAATTTCTGGTGTTTTTACTTTGTTTTCTCAACCCTTCGAAAAGCCCAAAGTTCTTTCTTTAACTCAGTTAGTGGAAGAAATTAATCAAGGAAGAGTCAAAAAAATTACTGTTTCTGGTCAAGAACTCCAGATTATTTTTGAAGATGAGTCAATGGCTAAATCACGAAAAGAGACTGAAACCGCTCTTTCCCAATCTTTAATAAATTATGGAGTTGAGAAAGAAAAACTAACTAAAGTAGAAGTAGAAACAAAAAAAGAAGAAGGAGTTGGAATTTGGTTAGGACCAGTTCTTTTGTTCTTGCTTCCTCTTTTACTTTTTGGTTTCTTTTTCTGGATGATTTTTCGCCAGGCCAAAACCGGGGCAATGCAGGCTTTTGATTTTACTAAAGCTAGAGCTAGATTATTTGGTGCTGAGGGCCATCCTAAAGAAAAAATTACTTTTAAGGATGTAGCTGGCTTAACAGAAGCTAAAGAAGAATTAAAAGAGGTGGTTGACTTTCTAAAAAATCCTAAAAAATTTTTACAAATGGGAGCTCGCATCCCCCGCGGAGTATTACTTTTAGGACCACCGGGTGTAGGAAAAACATTATTAGCGAGAGCGGTAGCTGGAGAAGCTCATGTTCCTTTCTTTCATATTTCAGGCTCAGAGTTTGTGGAAATGTTTGTTGGAGTAGGAGCTGGTCGGGTAAGAGATTTATTTAATACAGCAAAAAAAGCAGCTCCAGCCATAATCTTTATTGATGAACTTGATGCTATTGGTCGCCATCGGGGAGCTGGTCTTGGGGGTGGCCATGATGAGAGAGAGCAAACTTTAAATCAAATTTTAGTTGAAATGGATGGATTTGAAAGAGATACTAATGTCATTGTCATTTCAGCTACTAATCGTCCCGATGTGCTTGATCCTGCCCTCTTACGACCAGGGAGATTTGATCGAAGAGTAGTTTTGGACTTACCGGATGTTAACGAAAGAGAAGAAATTTTAAAAATTCACTGTCGCGGGAAACCTTTAGCTTTAAATGTTAATCTAAGAGAAATTGCTGAAAGAACGCCAGGATTTTCCGGAGCTGACATCGCTAACGTTGTTAATGAAGCTGCTATTTTAGCTGCCAGAAGAAATAAGCATCAAATTTCTCAGACGGAATTTTTGGAATCAATCGAAAAAGTTTTATTGGGACCCGAAAGAAAAAGCCATATTTTATCTAAAAAAGAAAAAGAAATTGCTGCTTTCCATGAAGCAGGTCATGCTTTAGTGGCTACTTTTTCACCGGGAGCGGAACCAGTAAGAAAAATCTCCATTGTCGCCAGAGGGATGGCAGCAGGATACACAATCAAAATGCCGACCGAAGAACGAAAAATTAAGACAAAAACGGAATTTTTAGCTGAATTAGCTACTCTGTTTGGTGGATATTGTGCAGAAAAAATAAAATTTGGAGAAATCACCACTGGAGCTAGCAATGACTTAGAAAAAGCTTCAGAACTTGCTCGGAAATTAGTAAAAGAGTATGGCATGTCTTCTTTGGGGCCAATTTCTTTTGGTGAAAAAGAAGAATTAGTATTTTTAGGGAAGGAATTAGGAGAACAAAGGAATTATTCTGAAAAAGTAGCCGCTCAAATTGATAAGGAGGTAGCTAAATTTATAAAAGAAGCTGAAAAAAAAGCAAGGAAAATTTTAGTTAAAAAAAGAAGGTTACTTGAAGAAATTGCTCAAACTTTAATTGAAAAAGAAACTATTGAAAAAAAAGAATTTGAAGATTTAATTAAATTATCAAAAAAAATTAGTAAAGAACAAAAAGAAAAAAAGAAAAAAAAGCGAGAAAGAATAGCAAGATTAAAAATTAAACAACTTTAAATGGGCACGTAGCTCAGCGGTTAGAGCACGGCTCTTATAAAGCCGGGGTCATTGGTTCGAATCCAATCGTGCCCACTTCGGGGCGGTTAGCTCAGTTGGTTAGAGCGTTCGCTTGACGTGCGAAAGGTCAGAGGTTCGAGTCCTCTACCGCCCACAGAATGGAAGTCAAAAATCAAAAGTCAAAAGTCAAAAGTATTTATGAAGATGAAAATTTGGTAGCGATAAATAAACCGGCGGGAGTTAATGCTGATGATTTTCCGAGAAGAGTTCATAGGTTAGATAAAGATACTTCAGGAATTTTGTTGATAGCAAAAAATGACAAAGCTCTAAACTTTTTTCAAAGACAATTTAAGGAAAGGAAAGTGAAAAAGAAATACTTGGCTTTAGTGGTTGGTAATTTAAAAAATAAAGAGGGAGAAATTAAAACTCTGCTTGGTCGTTCACCCAAAGACAGGAGAAAACAAAAAATTTATTTACCTTATGAACCCAAAGCAAGGGGCAAAAGAACGGCTGTTACTAAATATAAAGTATTGCAAAGCTTTGAAAATTATGATTTGATTGAAGTTGAACCAAAAACTGGCAGAAAACACCAAATTAGAGCCCATCTTGCTTACTTAGGACATCCCCTTGCTGGCGATAAATTATATGGATTTAAAAACCAACCTACTCCTCAAGGTTTAAAAAGACAATTTCTTCATGCTAATTATCTAAAAATAAAGTTCCCAAATGGTAAAATCAAAGAATTTAAATCGGAATTACCAAAGGAGTTAAACTTATGCCTATCAAAACTGAAACCGTTATCCAATCACAATTAAAAAAGAACTTACCTGATATCAGACCTGGGGATACAATTCGGGTTTACCAGAAAATTAAAGAAAAGGATAAAGAAAGAATCCAAATTTTTGAAGGAGTGGTTTTAGCTCGAAAACATGGATCAGAACCAGGCGCAACAATCACTGTAAGAAAAGTGATTTCTGGGGTTGGAGTGGAAAGAATTTTTCCAATTCATTCACCAAATATCGAAAAAATAGAAATTGTGAAAAAGGGAAAAGTTAGAAGAGCTAAACTTTATTATTTGAGAACGGCAAAAGGTAGAAAAGCCAGAGTTAGAGAGAAAAAAGTCACAGATCATAACGGGGAAATTAATTATTAAGCCGAGGTGGAGGAATTGGAAGACTCGCATCCTTGAGGTGGATGTGCCAGCTAATGGCGTGCGGGTTCAAATCCCGCCCTCGGCACTTAGGGGGCGGTTAGCTCAGTGGTTAGAGTGCCTCGTTTACACCGAGGAGGTCGTAGGTTCAAATCCTACACCGCCCACGAGATATTTTGCAATTTTTAAGTTAATAGTTTATAGTTTATGATATATGGTTAATTCCGAGCCGCGGTAGCTCAGTGGTAGAGCACATCTCTGAAAAAGATGGGGTCGTGAGTTCGATTCTCACCCGCGGCACAATGAGGCGGGTGTAGCACAACGGCTAGTGCGCTTGCTTGCCAAGCAAGATACGAGGGTTCGACTCCCTTCACCCGCTCCGGCTTCAAAATCTTGACAATTTCTCTAAATGAGCTATTATGATAGAACCCCCAGAATGGGGGTTTAAAAATGAAATTATATAATCTAAACCCCGTTTCTCGGGGTAGAAAAGTTCTCATTTTCTTTATCGTTTCTGGTATTTTAATTGTTGGCCTATCTCTTTTTGGGTTAATCCTTCAAAAAACCAACGGAAATTTAGTTTCCGGGGGTTTTGCTAACCTCTTAAAAGAGGGACAATTAGTAATTTTAGAAGGAAATACTCTATTTCCTATTTCTGACCCTTCAAAACCGGAACCTAAAGTAATTAGGAAGCTGCCGGTAGTGGTCACAGCTTACTCAAGCTCCCCACTTGAAACTGATAATACACCTTATATTACGGCAGCAGGAACATGGGTAAGAGATGGAGTCGTCGCGAATAATTATCTTCCGATTGGAACAAAAATAAAAATCCCAGAATTATTTGGAGATAAAATCTTTATCGTTGAAGATCGGATGAGTTGGAAAAAGGGAAATTATCATATTGATGTCTGGCTACCCTCTTATTGGGAGGCAAAAAATTTCGGCGCTAAAAAAACTTATATTGAAATTCTGGAAGGATAATCCAAAAATCGAATTTCTGAAAACAAGAAACAAAAAATCCACCTAAAAGGTGGTTTTTTTGTTTATGCCCGGGGCGGGACTCGAACCCGCAAGAGCTATTCGCTCACAAGATTTTAAGTCTTGCGTGTATACCAATTCCACCACCCGGGCTCGCACCATAAACGCGACGGCTTAACTCGATTTACTTCCGTAAATGCGAGAGGACGCCTCGCGTTTTGCCGCTTTTCCCCATGCTCCGCGTAGGGACCCCGGCTTCTTAGAGGCGCGGGTGGGAATTGAACCCACGTGTAACGCTTTTGCAGAGCGTTGCCTTACCACTTGGCTACCGCGCCGGTATTTAAATATTATATTATTTTCTCTTCTTTTTCAACTTCTCTAAAAGTTCTTCAATTCGACCAGCTTCTAAAGTTTTTTTCTCATTCCAAAATTTAATTCGAGGAATTGGTCTCATTTTTAACCTTTTATTTAGTCTTTGTTGAATCTCATATATTCGGTTATTTAGAATTTGAAGAATCTTGTCTGTTTCTTCTTCTGGCATTACCGAAACAAAAACCTTACTTTCGATTAAATTGGGCGTGGTTTCAACTCGAGTTATTGTTACTAAAATCTCTTTGGAGAATTCGATTTCCTTTAAAATAATTTGTGATAACTCTTGTTTAATTAATTGATTAACTCGAGGAAGACGATTGGGCATATTTATAATTTAAAGCCCTGTTTTTCTCTTTTCTTCAGTGTAAATCAGTAAGACATCACCTCCTTCGATTTTTGTTGAACCCTCAAACAATATCCCGCATTCTTCTCCTTTAGAAACCGAATCTACGTCCTTTTTATTTTTTTGGAGATTGATTATTTTTCCTTGACCAATTTTTTCTTCTCCTCTAAAGACTTCGATCAAACTTCCTCGCTTAACTTCTCCTTCAATTACCTTACCACCGATAATTTGCCGATTTTTTTCTGCTAAAAATTTAGCTAAAACTTTTACTTTTCCTAAATCAACTCTGACTTCTTCTGGTTCAACGAATCTTTCCATCAATTTTCGAATCCCTTCCACTAGCTCATAAATTACCTCAAAGGTCATAACTTTTACTCTTTCTCTCTCAGCTAATTTTTGAGCGATGGGGTCAAATCCTACGCGAAAACCTAAAATCACTGCTCTTCCCCCTTTGGCTAATTTTAAATCAGATTCATTGATATTCCCCACTTCTGATTTTAAAATTCTGAGAGCTACTTTTTCTTGAGGAAGGTCTTTCAAAATCTCTTCAATAGCTTCAATTGAACCTAAGACATCGGCTTTTAATATTAAATTCAAAACCTTCTTCTCTTCAGAGACTTCTAAAACCTGAGGGGAAATTTTCTTTGGGGCTTCAAGATAATTTTGAGCACTCTCTAAGTCGGGGAAAATCTTAAATGCTTCTCCAACTCTTGGCACTTGATTGAAACCAAAAACAATAACTGGATCTGAAGGTAAAGCTTTCTCAATTGGTTTTCCTTGGAAGTTTTCTAAATTTCTAACCTTTGTAAAAGCAGAAGGAGTACCAATAATATCGCCTTTTTTTAAACTCCCTTCAGTTAAAAGTAAAGTTGCGGTAGGGCCTCGTAAATTATCCAAATAGGATTCAATGATTACTCCTTCGGCTGGTTTCTCGGGATCTGCTTTTAATCCCTCCATTTCAGCCACCAACGATATCAATTCTAAAAGCTCAGGAATACCCTTACCGGTTTTAGCTGAAATCTCAATTGAAGGAATCTTTCCTCCCATTGATTCAACTAAAAAATCCTCTTTTTGTAATTCTCTCTTTACTTTTTCTGGATCAGCTTCGGGTTTGTCAATTTTATTCAAAGCAACAATCGCTGGAATATCAGCTTTTTTTATATGGGAAATAGCTTCTTTAGTTTGAGCTTTTACTCCTTCACTACTATCTACCACTAAAATAGCAATATCAGCTACCTTTGCTCCCCTGGCTCGCATTTGAGAGAAGGCCTCGTGTCCAGGGGTATCAATAAAAGTAATTTTCTTTCCTTGCTCTTCAATTTGATAGGCTCCAATATGTTGAGTAATTCCTCCCGATTCTTTTTCAGTAATTTTTAGGTCTTTAATTGCCTCAAGTAAAGAGCTTTTCCCATGATCAATATGACCGAGAACC
>CAZVTU010000002.1:0-26626 GCA_964630295.1 uncultured Candidatus Saccharibacteria bacterium | reverse complement strand
GCAAAAAGTAAAAAGTCCGGATCAAGAGGACTGACCCTTGCTTTTTCTCCGGCATCTTCTATTGGTTGTTCTACGGGCAATTCTACTGTTGATTCCGCCATAATTTTAAGATATTAATCCCTTAGCTTTTTTTATTTTTAAAACCTCTTCAGGGGCCGTGGTAATAAATTGGTCTTCGGTATAAGAAGCCACCACTTTGATTGCTACATGTTTTTGGCCAGCAAAAAATATTCCTTCCCCTACCTCAGCTTCCAATAACAGGTATTTTTCTTCTTCAGTTAGGTTAAAGATTTTCTTTACCAAATCGATTGTTGCTGGGGATTGTTTCATTAAAAGTTGTAAAGAGGAATTGGTAATAATTGGTTTACCATACTCTGATTTCATAAAATCACCGACATCCTGAGTAATAGTTGTAACTCCTAACCAATATTTTCTTGCTCTTTTACAAATTCCATATAAGAAAGAAGCTCCGTCTTCTGTTTGCATAATCCACCAAGCTTCGTCAACTACTAAAATTCTCTTTTTTAATTCTGACCGAACTTTATTCCAGATATATCTCATAATAATAAACATTGCCATTGGACGAAGTTCATCTTCCATATCTCTTATTCCAAAAACAACAAAGGGCTTTTCCATGGAAATATTCGTAGGTTGATTAAAAAACTGAGCAAAAGTTCCCTTGGTAAATTTTCTTACTCTTCTTACTAAAGATTCTGCTCCTTCCATACTACTGAGAACCTGCTCAAAGTCAGACATTAAAGGAACTTTTTCTTTCCAATTCTTAGGATCGGTCTCTGGTGTAATATCTTTAGCAGCGTAGGTTTCAGTTAAAGCTCTATCTATAATAGCATCTTCTTCTGGAGTTAAACCACCGAGCATAATTCTTAATAACCCCACCAAGTTAATGATGTTTGAGCGAAGAACATCGGCTGGTTTTTCATCTTCCCTTGGGATGGGTAAATCAAAAGGATTTATATGATTTGTTGAAGATAAAGACATATTAAAGAAAGAACCACCAACTGCTTCAGATAAAGATTGGTATTCATTTTCGGGGTCCAAAACTATTATATCTACCCCCAACATTAAAGAGCGAAGAATTTCTAACTTTACAGCGTACGATTTTCCCGAACCAGCTTTAGCAAAGACCACACTGTTGGCGTTTTCCAAACTGAATCTGTCAAATAAAATTAAAGAATTATTATGTCTATTTATTCCATATAAAATTCCTTCGTTCGAACTTAAATCAAAAGAAACAAAAGGAAAAGTTGAGGAAAGAGGACCGGTGTTCATAGAGGTATGAACCATTAATTGATCTAATCCATAAGGAGAAGAAGAATTAAAACCTTCTCTTTGTTGATAGAGGGCAGGTTTAATATAAATTAATCTGGATTCTAAAATTGATCTTAGAGTTGTTTCTACTTCTTTTATCTCTTTTAAACTATTTCCATAGACAGTTAAATAAAGACCAAACTTAAACATTCTTTCTTGGGCAGTTTGTAATCTATCTCTTAAAGTTTCTAAATCTCGATAAGCAGTTTCTAATGCTGGATCTCGGATTAATCCTTTTTCTTCTCTTTCGGCAATTTCTGCTTGAACTTCAGTTACTCTTTTCCTTAATTGTTTAAGAACTTGGCCAGTTTCGATTGGATGAATGTGAAAACTAATATCCATTGGAGCGTCTAAATTAATTACTGGAGAAAACCAAGCTGTGCTTAAATAGCGAGGATAAGAAAAAATAAAAAAGGATTTAGTGAATCTGTTTCCTAATTTTAAATAATCAGAATTAACTTCAATTGAAGAAGGAGCAATAATATCTTTAGCTTCAATAGCTGGAGCTTCAAATATTTTTAAGGGAATTTCTTTTTTTTTCTCTTTGAAAAATGGTAATTTCATATTAATTTACCTTATTAATTCTGGAGGAATTTCTGGGTAATAACCGACTTCAGCTTCTTCTGGATGATATAAACTCCAGAAAAGTTCAATTAACTCTGGGGTATTTAAAGGAACACATTGCAAACCACATCTTCTTAATCCTAAGGCGACAAATTCCATTCTTTGCCATAGTTGAGATTTTGCTCTTTGGAATTGTTCTTCACTTGGGGACTCTATTTTCGTTTTTTTAAATAAACCTTTAGTGGCTCCCATTCCTGGAATCTCAATTAAGGTGAAGGGTACTACTACAAAGAAATTCTTTGACATAATTGAACTTCCACTGATCAAATCTTTAATGAATTTTTGATATTCGGCAGTTTGAATTTTTAATAATTCATTTTCTTGTTTTCTTTCTAATTCTTTTAACTTATCTAAATAACCAGTAATATTTAAAACCCTCGACTGGACGACAATTTCTAAAGAAAAATCTAAAGAATTTAAAAAATTCTGAAATTGATAAATAATTGCCTGCTGTTCCTCGTCGGACTTTAAAGCAAAATTCAAAGAAGAAACCATAATTACCCCTCTCAAAGATTTATTTTTTAATACAAGTACACCTTCTCTAATCTGCTCAATTTCTAAAAATTGTTGAGTGGCAGCTTGCATATTTTATTTTGTTTTTGTTTCAATTTGAGTTCTAAGTTTTTTTAACCTACTTTTTTCAGCAATTTTTAATGGAAGTTCTTCTTCTTTTTCTTCTACTCTTTTTTTAGTTTCTTTTTTAAAAACAGTAACCTGTGTTTCTTTTTTTTGCCAGATATACATTTTCGGGGTTAAATTAAACCTTAGAAAATTAGCAATAATTGTGGATAAAGGCCGACCACCAATTTTTAAAAAAGCAAAAGCTAAAGCCCCTCCCCCTAAAACAAAACAAGAAATTAAAAATACCGAAAAAGGTGCAGAAAAATATACAATAAAACAAACTGCGCCAGCTAAACCAATATAAACAAATTGTTTAAAAGTAAAGGGGCCAATAATTTTTGCCTCATATTCAATAAATTGAGGAACAGTAAAACGCATATTTTATTCGATTGGTTCTCTATAAATATCTCTTTTTTTTGGTTTTTCTTCGGTTAGGCGTAATTCTTTTTTTGGTTTTTCAGTTAGCCTTTCAGGTGGTTTTATTTCTATCTTATAAAGTTGTTCTAAAGCAGATTTTACTGGGTAGAAAATAAATCGATTGATTTCTTGAGCCACTTTCTTGGCCATTTCTTTTTCAAGTTTTAATTCTTTTTCTAAAGTTTTTTGAAAATCTTCTGGCGGCAAAACTCCAATTAAAACCTGACCAACATACTCAACAATTTCTTCTAAATAATCCTCAATTTCATTCTTTTGACAAATTTCATAAATATTATCTCCGGTTTCCATAGAGAAAAGAGCATCCTTTAATTCTTGAGGAAGTTTTTCATAAAGTTTCCAAAATTTTTCAGGGGTTAATTTTTGCGTCATATCTCTTGACAAATCTAAAATATGGTGTATAATATAAATAGCTCATTCCGAGTAGCCATAACTCTCCGGCCACGGAACGTGGTGAGAGAAAGGAGGTGATACGATGGAGTGGGTAATTATTCTGGTCCTTGCGGTGCTGGCGATTCTGTTAGGGGTAGTAGGTTTTTTACTGGGACGATCGTTCAGACAACCTGTTCAATCGTCTCAATCACCACAGCCATCACCTGTTCCCGATCCGACTACCCTTCGGCAACAGCGTCTGGCAGAGGCGCAACGTCGGGTCTCCGAAAGGGAAGCAGAAGCTGCCTTCGAGGAAGCTCTCCTCGCGGCGGAAGAAGACGCCGATTATTACCGCGAGCTTACCCGGGAGACTCGGCAAGCCCGCCGCCAGCGCCGCCACCCCCAAGGCCAACCTTAATCCCAATCCTCCTGGTTGGTCTACCTCCTTAGAGCCAGTAACGTTCGACTCGTTGCTGGCTTCTTTGTTTTTAAGGTCTTCTTCTCCTTCTCGGTCTTGGTGCTCTTTGAGGAAGTTTTCTTAATCTTTCGACTTCTCCCCATTTTTCTCGTAGTTCGTCACTTGTTTGAACTTGCTCATTTTTATTATAGAGCCTTTCTAAAACCGTGGCGTAGTGTTGTTCCAACCAATCGGTTGGCTTACCTAATCTTCTTGCTTTTGCTATTTGTTGACGATATCTTTCTGCTATTTGATGTAATCTGTCAAATATATAGAGGTCAGGATTAGTATTTAAAATTCCTTCGATTCTTAGTCCCGCTTCCATGTTTCTTCGAAGCGTTTCAGCTTGTTGGGGATTTCTTAATTTTTCGATTTCTAGCCACTTATTTCGTAAAGTTTCACTTTTTTCAATTTGTTGCCATTTCGAAGCAATATTCTTTAAAGTTGTAATAAGTTGTTTTTCCCGTGTATTGGTGGGTTGACCTCTCATTTGTAATAATTCAATTCTTCTTTGAAGGTCAGCTGCTTTATCATGTAATTTATTAAAAGATTTTAGTGTATCAGGAGCTTTATCTAATTCTTCAGTGATTCTCATTCTTTTTTCGAAATCATTAAATGAATTAGTTAGTCGTCCCAAAGGATCTCTCATATATTTCAGTCCTTCCCAGTTCCATTCTCGGCCGGCCGGTGTTCTAGCAAAGAAATGAATTAATCGCGGATTATCTTTATAAAGTTGTTCTAAAAGTTTACTGGCCTCTTCCGGACTTTTATCTTTAAACATAGCATTTAACCCACCAGCCCTATCTAAAGCTTTTCTTACGTCTTCTGTCTTAAAATTATTAACTAAAGCAGATAGATGAGCAGATGACCATTTTCTCATTCCTCTTCTTACTCCAACACTTTCAAAAGCTTTTTTATCGATATCTTTAACATCTCCCGACTTTAAACCTCTAATGAAAATCGTTTGAGCTGCTACATTTTTAAGTTCCTCCTCAAGACTTACCCCTTTTGCTTTAGCCTGATTCTCAATTTCAGTTCTGAGTTTTACATCAACTGAAATTTCTTTATTTAAATTATTAAATTCTTCTTCGAGCTCTTTTTTCTTATCTGGGTCTAATTTAACCAAAATATTTTCGGTGACATAATTTGGTAAACTTTCTAAAATATCGCCAATACTTTTCTGGTAAGCGGGATTATCAGTCAGAGTTGCTGCCTCTTGTACCCTTTGAGTTTTAAACTCCTCGGAAATCCCCGGTTTATCAATAAGACCCTTTTCTGCCATCCAAGCGGCAGCCGTGACTCTATCTTCTTTAGTGGATAACCCTTCAATCGCTCTGGCAATTTCACCAGCTTCCATTCCTTTGAATAATTCATCATAATTTATTCTTCGTGTTCCGGCGGCATATCTTTCTAGTCGGGGACCAACGGCTACTTGAACCCCTCGCGTCATCCAAGCCATAGGTTTAGCTAATGTACCCCAGATTTTTCCTCTTTCTCTCGCTCTTTCCTCTAATCTCCGGGCACCAGCAGCTGCTCCACTAATTAACCCAGCCGTTCCTCCAGCTGCTCTCCCTAAACCCAAAGCCACTGGTCTCATTCTAGCAATTCTTCCCGGCACACTCTTCCCAAAATTTATGATTCCGCTGGCGCCAGCTGGTGCTAATTGCATGCTGATTAATGCTCCGATTCCAAGTATAACTATAGCAATAGTTGGGGCCAGAATAGAACCAATAAGGATAGCAAATTGACAACTAAGCCCCGACTCAAGAGCGGCTCTATTAAATAATTCCGCTCCTTCTAACGCTGCCGTATTTTTCATTATCCAATTAGAAATCCAAAGAAAGAAACCAATTGGTATTCCAATGATTGACCACTGAATAAGTTGTTGCCACCATTCGTTCCACCATCTCTTAGTAGCGGGTAAAATATAACAGGCGAAAGCAAAAGGAGCTAAAATAGTGAGAATCCAAAGGACTAGGATTCGGAAAAAGAAAATAAGCATTATGATGAAATAAATCAAAGTAGCAAAACCATAAAAGACAATTAAAATTAGACCGTAAGCAATAATTCCAAGAAAACTGCCAATTGTTTCCCCGAAATTTTGGAAAAATTTTCCATCTAAAGTAAAGACTGCTTTCATTGAGTCAATAAGGTAGGTACTGGAATTTTTCCAAATTTCTCCCAACCCTATATATTCTCCTGCCTGATCTAAAAAAAACTTAGTCAGAATATTTCCCATATCAACAACAAATCCAACAATAACTGCACTAAAGTTAATTAAAAGAGCAATAATTATTAAAGAGGGAAGAATTTTTTTAGCTTCATACTCTCTTAGTTTTAGAATGGTGGCTAAACCAATAAAAACTAAAATAAGAATAAACAGCATATTAACGAAATCTCTGGAAAATTCCCAACCTACTCTTACAACAAAATCCGAACTCATAGCTTGATTAGCAGGAGTAATCGGAATTTCTAAAAACACATCTTCCATCCAATTCATCAAAGATACTGCTACCGAAAAGAAAAAACCAGAAAGAAGACCAAATATCCCTATAATAACAGCTAAAAGAAAGAAAGCTAGGCGAACTGGTAGAGAAAAAATTGATTGGACTACACAGGAAAAACAGGTTAACCAACTAGCCGGATTCCAACCGCAGCCCGGACACCAGTTTCCTATTTCTTGTTCTCCCACCATAACACAACCAGCTGATTCACATCTTTCTTCTTCATCGTTCCAAAAACAAGAGGCATTACTAGTTTCACACTCTGTTTTGTTAATACACTCAGTACAATTATTATCACAATCTGCTTGAGCAATATTTTGTAAGGGTAAAAGAGTTAAAATTAACCCTAGCCCTATTATTAGAGCTAAGATTTTTTTACTTTGAGAAATTTTTCTAAACAATTTATTCATCAACTTGAACTTAAATTATTATAACAGATTAAAAAGATATCTGCCACCAATGACCAAAAAATTCGACTTGATAACCAAGGACAATTAAAATCCAATTAATAATAAGCCAACTAAGAAGAATAATTAAATAACCAATTCCAGCAGATTTTAACAATGATTTTACTTTAGCCATTGTTTGGGGAACACCCATTGAAAAATAATAAATTACCCCGGTAGTCACGGTTAATAAAACCATAATAATTAATCCCAATCGCCACAAAAGAAAATCCAGAATATTGTTTAGAAGTAAAAAGATATGTTTGAATTGGCAAGGTTTTCTTTCATCATAAGGTGTTTCTAAAACATCGCATCCTCTACCGCAGGGTATTAAACCTTTTTCGCATTTTTCCTGAACTAAATTAAAATGCCAAGGACCAGCTAATTTACTAGTCTCTTGACAATTTTTATCAAGACAAGCTCTTACCCACCAAGTGTATTTTCCTAACTCAAATTCATTAGTAGGAATAAAAGCTGATTTACTATAAACAATAGTTAAGGGAATTTTTTCTGTTCCTTGATAGTCAACTTTGTATTGGTAATATTTAGCCGTTCCCTCCCACCTAAGATAATTTTCAGAAGTTAAAAATTCACCATTATTTTTAGGATAAGGGTTGGTTGGAGGAGAGAGTTCAAAAGTAGTAAAATCGCTTTCGCTCCACTTTCCACAGACTTCTCCGTTTTCATCAGCGCAAGTACTGACTCGCCAGAAATATTTTGTTTTCTGTTTTAAAATTGGGTATTCAATAGAAATTTCCGATTTTGTTGCTAAAGTAGTACCAGTGGCTAAAAGATTATTAAAGTTTTTATCGGAAGCTATTTCATAACGATAAGAAAGAGCTCCGGGCATTTTATTCCAACTGAGATTAGCGGGAATTGAAATTTTATTCCCTTCAACTTTTGGAGATTCTTTAAGATTGATTGGCGGAGCGCCGGTAGTTTTAAATTTCCATTCCTCTGACCATCCTTCTTCACAGCTTTCTCCAGAATCATCCCAACAGGATTTAACTTGCCAACTATAAATAGTATTAAATTCTAAGTTATCCCAGAAACTATTAAAAGAGACGACATAGAGACTACTAGAAGAGTTAACAATTTTATTTTCTCCCTTTTTTATTCGATAACGATAGGAGAGAGCTCCTTTTATTCCTTCCCATTCCAATTGACTAGAAAGATTAACAATTGGGGGATCATTTTCACTTTTTGGAGCTACTAACTTCGGAGTTTTTAATTCGCTAATGATATTAAAATTCCATTTCTGGCTGTTCTCTCCGCACTCGCTACAATTTTGATCTTCTTGACAATTGAGACCGCATTTTGTTCCATCCTCATTAAGACAGGTAGCGACTTCCCAATCGTAAGATGTGTTTTTGGTCAGCCAGTCTAAACCTAAAGAAAATTCTGAAGGAAGAAAGCCCTCTTCTTTTAGTATTAACCAAGGGGGGGAAATTTCTTTACCAGTTTCTTTATAAAAAACCCGAAGACAATAAGATTGAGCCTCTTCTACATCGCACCAGTCAAAGGTGACGGGAAGGGGGATATTATTAGCATTGTTTTCTGGGGATAATAATTCTGGAGCTAAACTAGTTTCAAAAGTCCAAAAATTACTCCAAGGTCCGCAACTTGTTCCTTCTAAATCACAGCAAGCCCGGACTCGCCAATTGTAACTTTTATTCGATTTTAATTTACAACCACCAATAGTTATATAAGAAGTTGTAGTCACTCCTTCTAAAACTCCTTCAATTTCATAACGATATGATTTCGCCCCATTGACCCCATTCCACATTAAAGTCACTGGTAATTTTACATTTTTAGCTCCGTCAGAAGGATAAGGCCCGGTTGGTGTAGTTAAACACATACCATCACATTGACAGCCAGAACTGGTACATCTTTCCCATGGTTGACAGCTTTCGCTTACAGACCAGTTATCTTTGATAATTCCAGTACATTGTTCGCTGTTTCCGGAGCAGTATTGAACCCAATTATTTTGATAAAAATCAGCTCCGCAATTTGTTCCGGCATAACAACTATATTCCGTCCCCCAATCGCACGGGTGATTTGAATCATAAAATTCATTTGGATCAACCGTAGTATTACAACAAGGTCCACTAACACATTGATCTTCTCCATTTTGGGCGAGGATTGAGCCATTTGAGAAAAGAACTGAAAAAGAAAAAATTAAAATAGCAAGAGAGAATGCAGTTTTTGACATTAATTTATTTTAACGTTTTTGTTAAATTTATCCAATCTTCTATACTTAATGTTTCAGCTCGTTGAGTCGGTTGAATTTTATTTTTTAAAAGCCAATTTCTTACTCTATTTCGCTCAATATTTAATTTTTTAGATAAATTGTTAATTAATTGTTTTCTCGGTTGAGAAAACCCCGCTTTAACAATTTTAAAAAATAAATCACTTCTTTGTGCTAAGCTTAGCTTAGCACAAGGTGTAATTTTAATGAGGGCAGCATCAACTTTAGGTTGGGGCCAGAAAGATTTTTTTGAGATGTAAGAAACAATCTCTGGTTTAGCATAAATCTGAACCGAAATCGCTAAAATACTCATCCGGGGAGGTTTAGCACAAATTCTTTGTCCTACTTCTTTTTGAACAACTAAGATCATTTCTTTTGGAGGATTCTTTAGTTCTAAAAATTTCCTAATTAGGGGAGCGGTAAGATAAAAAGGTAAATTGCCAACAAGCTTGTATTTTGTATTTGGTATATCGCATGCGGGGTTAATTTTTAAGATATCATTTTTAATTATTTTGATATTTTTTAAATCTTTTAAAGTTTCTTTTAGAATTTCTACCATTTTCGGGTCTTTCTCTATGGCAATTACTTTTTTCGTCTTTTTGGCCAACTCTTGGGTCAAATTTCCTAAACCCGGTCCGATTTCTAAAATGATATCATCCGCTCCTATTTCAGCTGCCTTAATAATTTTTTTAATAGCGCTTTTGTCAATTAAAAAATTCTGGCCTAATTTCTTTAAGGGATGGATTTGGTATCTTTTAAGTAAATTTTTAAGATTTCTTTTTAAAATTAAACTCATTTTAATATTTTAACATGGTTTTTAGGTGTGGATAATTACCTTGACTTTTAAACCCAAAACAAGGTAAATTAGGTAAAAGAAATGAGTAGGTTCTTCAAAAGGGTTTTATTTGTAAAAAAAGGATCTTTTAAAGACCCTTTACTTTGTTTAGGGATAATTTCATTTATTTTGTTTAGCTTAGTTTCTTTAGGCTCAAGTTTTTTATTTGAGACTCCAAACAAAGGAAATTTTTCTTTAGCTAATATCTCAAAGATTTTCGAAGAGTCTACCAAAAAAGAAATATTTTTAGGACCAGAAAAGGAATTCCGGCCAGAATCGCCGGAATTTCTTTTAGTTGGAAATTCTAGTTTAAAAGCAGTTTCCCCTCCTACCACTTTTTCTCCTCAGGTCTTAGGTGCTTTAATTGGCGGTGTAGAGTTTGAAGACACTAAGAAGGTGATTACAGAGTATGTGGTTGAACCAGGAGACACTCTTTGGTCAATTGCTAAACAATTTAACATTTCTTTAGATACTATTTTGTGGGCTAATGATTTAAATAAAAACTCTTATATTCAACCCGGTCAAAAGTTGATTATTTTACCGATTTCTGGGGTAATTCACCATGTTAAATCAGGCGATACAATCTCTGGAATTGCTAAAAAGTATAAAGGCAAAGTTGATGAAATAATTGCTTTTAATAATCTTTCTGACGGGGGGGATATTTATATCGGCGACATCATCATTGTTCCCAATGGTGTTATGCCCACTCCTTCTGTTCGTTATGCGCCCAAATTAGTTCCTCTGGCCTCGAGTTATTTTATCTGTCCAATTACTGCTCCTTGTCGGATTACTCAGGGTCTTCACTGGTACAATGCCGTTGATTTTAGTCATGGTAAATGCGGAGAACCAATTTATGCTGCTGCTGCTGGGAAAGTTTTAAAGGTAAAATTAACTAACTCCACTTCTCGTTGGGCTTTTGGAGGAGCGGGAAACCACCTTACAATTTTACATCCCAACGGAGTGGTTACTTATTACGGCCATATTGCAACTAGTTTTGTTTCTCCTGGTCAAGAAGTTTCTCAGGGTCAGGTTATTGCTTTAATTGGTGGTCAGCCCGGTACCCCAGGAGCAGGGCTATCCACTGGTTGTCATTTACATTTTGGGGTATCTGGAGCCAGAAACCCCTTCGCTAAATAAGGGGAGAACGGGTCTCCCCTATTTTTAATCTTCTCTGATTCGATACATTAAGGATTCGCTTAAGTGGTTATAAGAGATATTTTCTGAGCTATCGAGATCAGCGATAGTGCGAGCCACTTTTAAAACCCGGTGGTAACCTCGAACAGATAATTTTCCTGAATTAACATATTTTCTTAATAAATTCCCGGAATTGCTGTCAATTTGACAGTATTTTTTTATTTGAGGAATTTCCATTTCTGAGTTTGTTAAGAAGTTTTCTTTTTTAAACCTTTCTTTCTGGATATTCCTAGCTTTCAGTACTCTTTCTCTTACTTTTTGGCTTAAATTCTCAGAATCAGGTGTCGCTATTTTTTCATATTTCACTTGAGGAACAGTAACAAAAATATCAATTCTGTCCATTAAGGGACCCGAAAGTTTTCTTCGGTAATTATTAATTTGGGAAGGGTAACATTTACATTCTTTTTCAGGATCACCATAGTATCCACAAGGGCAGGGATTGGAAGCGGCGACCAAAGCGAATCTAGCTGGAAAAGTTAGACGATTTCTCGAGCGTAAAATAGTAATTTTGCCTTCTTCGATCGGTTGACGTAAAGATTCTAAAACATCTCGGTGGAATTCAGGGAATTCGTCCAAGAATAAAATGCCTCGATGAGCAAGAGTGATTTCGCCAGGCCGGGGAGGATTGCCTCCACCAATTAGCGCAGGTTCAGAAGAAGCATGGTGGGGAGAGCGGAAGGGTCTCTGCGTAATTAATGGTTTTTCTTTTGGTAAAAGACCAGCCACACTATAAATTTTGGTTACTTCCAATGACTCTTCGAAGGAAAGAGGAGGTAAAATTGAAGGTAGGGCTTTGGCTAAAATTGACTTCCCAGAACCCGGTGGTCCCATCATTAAAAGATTATGACCGCCGGCAGCAGCAATTTCTAAAGCTCTTTTAGCATATTCTTGGCCTTTAATATAACCTAAGTCAATTAGCATTTCTTTCTTTTCGAAAAGGTTTTCGACATTTGGTTTAAATGGAAGAATCTTGATTTCGCCTTTTAAATAACTAATACATTCTTTTAAATCTCGAATACCGATTATTTTCAATTCTTTGACTAAAGCGGCTTCTAAAGCATTGGCTTTGGGTAAAACTATTTCTGAAAAACCCCTTTCTTTAACCATTAAGGCAATTGATAACGCTCCTTTTACTGGTCTCAATTTTCCATCCAAAGATAATTCACCAATAAAAAATCGGCCTTCTGTTTGAAATCTTATTTGTTTTGAGGCAACTAAAAAACCCAGGGCAATAGGCAAGTCGTATAAAGAACCCTCTTTTTTTAAGTCAGCTGGCGCTAAAGAAACTAAAATTTTAGCCGGTTGGTGATTTGGTGATTTAAAACCAGAACTTTTTATCGCTGTTCCTACTCGATCTTTTGACTCTTGGACTGCTTTATCGGGCAGGCCAACAATACTAAAAGAAGGTAGACCATAAGAAACGTCTACCTCGACTTCAACTATTTGAGCATCTAAACCTAAAATAGCAGCCGAAAGAACTTTCGAAAGCATAGATTATTTTTGTTCGCATTTCAGACAGAGTTTAGCTTCAGGAATTACCTCTAATCTTTTTTCAGAAATTTCTTTTCCACATTTTTCACAAATTCCATATTTTCCTTTTTTCATTTTCTCCAAAGCCAAATTAATATCTTTAAGTTTATTTTCTAAACTATATTCTATGGGCAGCAACGTACTGTATTCTTCTACTTCATCTGCTGCTCTTTCCAAAGCCGAAGAGCCAGAATCACCATCCCAGTGAGGAAAACGGGTATCCCAATCCCCCTTTAATTTTTCATCCTTTTTAGCGAACTTCGCTAATTCTTTTTCAATTTGAATTTTTTCTTTCTCTAACTTTTCTTTCAATTGATTTAATAATTTTCTGTTCATTTTATTGGCTAATTTTATTTATAACCGCTATCATACTTTCTCCCGAAGAAGTAAAAATAAATTTGTCATCAACAATTGACCAACATACGCCAAAATTAGCTGGAGGGAAAGAAATATAGCGGAAAATTTGGTTTCGATAACGGACCTCTCTAAAGTAAGGAAAAGAAGAAGAACCTTTTTTCCCTAAAGTTTTAAAAAGTATCTCAGTGTCTTTTTCCATCGTTTTTTCCCAAGTTTTTACTAAATTAGAAAATTCTTCTTTATCCTTTATTTTTACAATGAAACCCAATCTATTCAAGTCCTTGCTTGAATAGACAAATAAAGTAAAATCGTTGGTTAATTTATCAAAAAAACCAGTAGGAGTTTTTACTTCAAAAGCTTGAAAAAAATCTTTAAGTCCCAAAATCTTATTTTCAGTTATATTTTTAAACAAAATGCGAGTAAATGTTTTCTCCGGGAATTTTTTTTCTAAAATCAGAGCTAAAGAATGGGGCACCTCTTCTAAAGAAGTTATATCTTGAGTTTCAGTTGCTGTTACTGTAATCAACGGCGGGGGGATAATAATTTCTGGAATTTTTTCTTCTGGAGATTTTATCTCTTCTTTAATTTTCTTTTCAATTTTTTCTTCTTTTGGTAATTTTTCTTCAGGTATTTTTTCTTTTTTTATCTCAAAAAGCCAAAAGAAAAAACTAACAATAAACAAAAAAAGCATTACCACTGTTGCTCTGACAATTACTTTGGTGAGAGAAGCTGGTTTCTTTGGAGGCCTAGGGATTAAAGTGATAATTTTCTCTTTAACTTTTTCTTCTTTCTTTTCCTTGGTTTCTTTTTCTTCTTTTTCAGCTTTTCCCCCAGCCTCGGTTTTTAATTGAGCTATTCTTTCTCTTTCTTTTTGAGCTTCAAGTTCTCTCAACCTGGCAACATCTTTTTGCATTGTTCTTATTTCCTCTCTGTGTAAAAATTCTAATTTCTCCTCCTTTTCGTTTTTAAAATTTTGATTCCCAATCATTTGGGTTTACTTTTTAACTTCTTTTAGAGATAAGTTAATCCTTCCTTGTTCATCAATAGAAATTACTTTTACGGGAATAATATCTCCCACCTTAACAACATCTTCTACTTTTTTTACGTGATAGGGGGCTAATTGAGAAATGTGAACTAAACCTTCTTGACCAGGAAAAATTTCTACAAAAGCGCCAAAGTCTAAAATTCTAGTTACTTTTCCTTGAAAAACTTCCCCCACTTTTACTTCTCGAGTAATGTTCTTAATCCAAGCAACCGCTTTTTTAGCTGCTTCTTCCTTTTCAGCTGTCACAAAGATTCTGCCTGAATCTTCAATATCGATTGAAACTCCACACTCTTCGATTATTTCGTTAATTACTTTTCCCCCAGGTCCAATTACCTCTCTGATTTTAGCTGGATTAATTTGGAGGATAAGAATTCTTGGAGCATAGGGAGAAAGTTCGGGTCTTGGCTTATCAATCACTTTAGCCATTTCTTCTAAAATTTGAGTTCGAGCTTTTTTCCCTCGAGCTAAAGTTTCTTTGATAATTTCTTCTCCGATTCCGTCGATTTTAACATCTAATTGAATTGCTGTTATCCCCTTTTTAGTTCCTGCTATTTTAAAATCCATATCTCCGTGATGATCTTCTGGTCCTTGAATATCAGTTAAGATCTTGTAATTTCCTTGATTATCAGACATTAATCCTAAAGCAATCCCAGCAACTGGCCTTTTAATTGGTACTCCAGCATCCATTAAAGCCAAAGAAGAAGAAGAAGTAGAGGCCATAGAGGTAGAACCATTGGAAGAAAGAATTTCTGTCACCACCCTAATTGTGTAAGGAAATTCGTCGAAACTAGGAACTAATGGTGTTAAAGCTTTTTCTACCAACATTCCATGACCAATATCTCTTCGGCCTGGTCCTCTGATTGGTTTTACTTCACCAGTAGAGTAGGGAGGAAAATTGTAATGATGCATAAAGCGTTTTTTCCCAACCGTTTCCATTCCTTCAAGTAGTTTTACATCTCCCGGTGCCCCTAAAGTTAAAATAGAAAGAGCTTTGGTTTGCCCTCGGACAAAAAGGCCGGAACCATGGGTTCGAGGCAACAAACCTACTTCCATTTCAAGTTTTCTTATTTCGTCAAGTTTTCTTCCATCGGGTCGTTTTCCTGATTTTATAATGTTTTCATGAACCAATCTTTCAATTTCTTTTTCAAAAAAATCTTTAGCATAACTCTGTTTCCCTAAACCCGGGTATTTTCCCTCAATGAAATAAAGCAATTCCTCTTTCAAAGTGTTTACTTCTTCCATCCTTCCAGTTTTTTCTGGTTGATACAGAGCCTTTTCTAACCGATCTCCCAAAAAGTCTTTAATTTCTTTTTCTAACTCTAAATCTCGAGGGGTTTCCTCAATTTCAATTTTTTCTTTACCAACTTTATTAGTGATTTCCTTCTGAAAATCAATTACTTCTTTAAGATAGGGCTTAGCAAAAGCCAGGGCTTTCAGGATTTCTTCTTCCTCCACTTCGTTACCTTCTGTTTCAATCATATTAATTAGAATATTGTCACTTGTTTTATTGCCTAAAAATTTTGCTAAAGGAGATTCAATACCAGCGATAGCCAAATCTAAATTGCTTTTTTCCCTTTCTGGATAAGTAGGATTTAGAATAAATCCTTTTTCTCCCTGGCCAACCCTTAGAGAAGCAACTGGACCCCTCCACGGAATGTTAGAAATAGAAAGAGCGATTGAAGCTGCAATTAGACCAATAATATCGGGATCGTTTTCTCTGTCCCAAGAAAGACAAGTGACGACTACTTGAACTTCTCTTTTAAGATTTTTAGGAAAACGAGGTCTAATTGCTCGGTCAATAAATCGGGAAGTTAAAATAGCTTCATCTGAAGGTCGACTTTCTCTCCTAATATATCTAGAACCTAAAATTTTTCCAGCAGCATAATATCTTTCTTCGTAATCAACTGTTAGCGGAAAAAAATCTATTCCCTCTCTTTCTGATTCAGCCATGACGGCGGTAGCTAAAACTAAGGTTTCCCCATATTGAACCCAAACACTACCTGAAGCTAATTCAGCCAAATTTCTCACTTCCACCTTTAATTCCTTCCCGCCCAACTTTAGTTTGAAAGTTTCGTTTCTCATTTTTTTAGTAAATATCTTGTTGGACTCTTTCCAAGATCAATAAATTCATCAGCCTCTTCTTTCAATTTAGAAGAGGCTGATTTACCAAAGGCAATGATTTCTACTCTTTTTCCTTGATTTTTTAGATATTCAACCAACTGTAAGAAATCACCATCTCCGGAAGCTAAAACAATTGTATCTACTGACGGGGCAATTCTAATAGCATCAACAGTGATTCCCACATCCCAATCAGCCTTTTTTAAACCTCCAAAAAATTCCTGAAGGTCTCTAACCCGAGTTTCAATTCCTAATTTAGTTAAAGCTTCAAAAAATGGTTTTTCTTCACCAGTTTTAGTTCTTACCACGTAGGCAAATGCCCTAATTAAATTTCGTTGACTTACAGCAGTTTTTAAAATTGCACCGAAATTAACTCGTGCTCCGTAAATATTTTTTGCTGAATGATATAAATTAGGAACATCAATTAAGACAGCCACTCTTTGGCCAGGATGTTTGATAATTGGCATAATCTAAATTTATTTTTTAAGTCCCACTTTTTTGACAATATTATTATATCTTCTGATATCTTCTTTCTTTAAGTAATTCAAAAGCGATCTCCTTTTCGAAACCATTTTTAATAAACCTCTTTTTGAATGGAGGTCTTTAGGATGCTTCTTTAAATGGAGAAGCAGTTGCCGGATTTCTTCGCTCAATAAAGCGATTTGGACTTCGGGTGAACCGGTATCCAAGTCATGCAGTTTATATTTTGTTATGATTTTTGCTTTTTCTTCTGGTGTAAGCATAATTTTGATTTTTGCATTTTGATTTTTGAATTTTTATTGTGCCCCCACCAGGACTCGAACCTGGACTCCTCCGCTTAAGAGGCGGGTGCTTTGCCAATTAAGCTATGGGGGCTTAATGACATGAAAACTCGAATAGCCCTTCTTGCCACCAGTTTTGATAAATATCTTTAGTCCAGTCGGCTAAACCGATGTATTGGAAAAAGGTACCGATAAAGATGAAAGCAACAAAGATGATAACTATACCAATAACGGTGGCGGTTAAAATTGATTTTGCTCGTCCAAATAACTCAGGATTTCCACTAGCTGTAAGCATAAAAAATCCACCGATAATAAACATTAAAGCAGCGATTGGTAAAATTAATTTAAATAAAATAAAATCAATTATATTGTCAATTAAAGCAAAGAAATCACAAAAAGTACAAGGAGGTTCTTTTACTAAACACTCGCCAGTTTTTTCGTCATATTTTGCACATCCTCCACAAGGAACTAAACCAGCACTCTGGCTTTGACTTGGTATTAAAGAAAAAAACAAAAAAAATAAAAAAATAGCTAAAAATAATTTTTGATTTTTGATCTTTGATCTTTGATTTTTCATTGTGCCCTCGCTAGGATTTGAACCTAGACCCCCTGCTCCGAAGGCAGGTATGATATCCGTTTCACCACGAGGGCGTCTACATTTTTAAATAATATCATAACAATTGAAAAAAACAAGGTTTTAAGCTAAAATCAAACTATGGAAATCCCAAAAGAGGTAGAGGTAGTTATCGAAAAATTAAAAAAAGCAGGGTTTGAAGCCTACATTGTTGGGGGTTGCGTCAGGGACTTTTTAAGAGGTAAGGAACCAGAAGATTGGGATGTCACTACTAACGCTAAACCATCAGAAATCCAGAAAATCTTTCCTAAAAGTTTTTATGAAAACAAATTCTTAACCGTCACTGTCCAAACTGAAAGTAAAAACCCAAAATTAAAAGAAATTGAGATTACTACTTTCCGTTCCGAAGCTAAATATACAGATAAACGCCATCCAGACGAAATAAAATTTGCCAAAACCCTCAAAGAGGATTTAGCCAGGAGAGATTTTACAATAAATGCCATAGCTTTGGAAATTCAAAATTACAATTCAAAAATCAAAATCATTGATCCTTTCAAAGGCCAAAAAGATTTAGAGAATAAGATCATTAGAACAGTTGGAAATCCAGAAGAAAGATTTTCAGAGGATGCTTTACGAATGATGAGGGCGGTTAGATTTGCTACCACTTTGGGGAAAAGTTGGAAGATTGAAACTAATACTGCTGAGGCCATTAAAAAAAATGCCCCGTGGCTCCAGGCAATTTCCAAAGAAAGAATCAGAGATGAGTTAATGAAGATAATTATGTCAGAAAGAGCTAGCCAAGGAATCGAACTTTTAAGAAAATTAGGATTATTAAAATATATTATTCCAGAATTAGAAGAAGGTTATGGGGTTAGCCAAAACAAACATCATATCTACGAATGTTATGAACATAGTTTAAGAGCTTTAGATTACGCTGCTAAGAGAAATTTTAATAAATATGTCAGACTAGCTGCTTTACTTCACGATATAGCTAAACCTCGAACAAAGCGGGGTAAGGGTCCGGACGCTACTTTTTATGGCCACGAAATTGTTGGAGCTAAAATGACAGCCCAGATTTTAAATCGATTAAAATTCTCTAAAAAAGATATCGAAAAAGTGGTGAAATTAGTTAGGTATCATCTTTTTTACTACAATGTGGGAGAAGTTTCCGAAAGTTCTGTTCGAAGGTTAGTTAGACAAGTGGGACCAGAAAACATGGAGGAGTTATTACAAGTTAGAATGGCAGATAGAATAGGTTCTGGTGTTCCAAAAGCTGAACCTTATAAATTAAGACATTTAAGGTATTTAATCGAGAAAGTATCTCAAGATCCCATTTCTGTAAAGATGCTGAAAGTATCAGGTAATGATGTAATGAAAATTTTAAAAATTTCCCCTGGGCCAAAAGTAGGACAACTTTTAGATATTTTGTTGGGTTATGTTTTAGTTGACCCTAAGAAAAATAAAAAAGAATTTTTAGAGAAAAAAATAAAAGAATTAGGAAGATTACAAGAGGAAGAACTCCAAAAGCTTGCTCAAAAAGCCAAAAAAGAAAGAGAAAAAATCGAGATGAAAAGAGACGAGATGACTAAGAAAAAATACTGGGTTACCTAACCTTGATTACGGGGTGTAGTATAACGGTAGTACGCGGGCTTCGGGAGTCCGTAGCCTGGGTTCAATTCCCAGCACCCCGACTATGGAAAATACAGAAAACAAAGAGTTAATTGGAATAGTAACTGACGAAGCAGCTGATTTGCCTCAAGATTTAATCGAGAGACATCAAATCGGAATCGTTCCTTTAAATGTTTATTGGCCGGAAGTAGAAAGTATTCCTGGAGAAAATATTTTTCAGAAAATTAGAGAAATAGAAAAAAGAGGAATTAAAGCTTTTGCTAAAACTTCTCAACCGTCCCCAAAAGATTTTTTAGATATTTTTAAAAAACAATTGGAAAAATTTGAAAAAGTTATTTGTTTAACTATCACTGCTAAGCATTCAGGAACATATAATTCAGGCTATCAAGCAAAAAGGTTTTTAGGTAAAGAGGGCGAGCGAGTTTTTGTGGTAGATTCTTTAAATGCAACTTGCAGTCAGGGGCTAGTTGTTTTAAAGGTAGTTGATTTAATAAAAAAGAAATTAAAAGTGGAAGAAATTTTAAAAGAATTAGAAAAATTTCTTCCCGAAGTTCATTTGGCCGCTTTTCTTTCAGATCCAAAATGGCTGGAAGCTTCGGGGAGAATTTCCAGTACGATTGCTAATTTAATGAGAAAAATGCAAAATATCGGGATTAGGCCTTTAATCGGATTAAAAAAGGGGAAAATAACTACGATTGGGCTCAGAACCAAAACCAAAGATGTCCCCACTGCTTTATTTCGAGAATTAGAGATGAAATCCAGAGATTTGCGAAAAGAAGGTAAAAAAATTCGATTAGCTATTGCTCACGGTGATAATCTGGAGATGGCCGGAAAACTAAAAGAAATGATTGAAAGAGAGTTAAGAAATATTGAAATAGCATTTGTCAATTTAATCGATGATGTTCTTGGAGTGATAGCCGGACCTGATGCTTTAGTTTTAGCTTGGGCACCGGCAGATTAAATCGGGGGCCTGTAGTTTAGTGGCAGAACACTCGTTTCGCATGCGAGAGATCGTGGGTTCGATTCCCACCGGGTCCACCTCTAATTGGTTGAGGTTTAGCCTCAGCCAGAATACACAAAATATTTATCGCTATATAGTCCACGGCCTTGGCATCACCATTGACTTTTTTCTTTACCTTGCTACAATTCCTTAGTACAAAAGTACAAATAAAAGGAGGTTCTTTTCATGGCACAGAAAGCTATAAGGATAGAGCTTCTGGATATGCAGAAGCGAGCGGAACAAACTGCACAGAACATCAAACAGATCTCGAGAAATCTCTATTCAGAACAGCGGATGCTTAGGCAATTGATCGAGGAGTACAATGCGAAGCGAGTTGTGCTTTTCCAGCAAGAACTTCAGCAACGTGGACTTACTTGGTGTACGCTCTGTGCAGAAAAAATAGAAGTCATCTGTGGGTCAGAACAACAAGAAGTAATTCCTGAAAGTGAAGCAGAATTGATTTTGTTAACAGGCAGAGAAATGTACTCTTGCGGTTATGAAAATTCTTGTTATGGTTTCCGTGATTTCTTTAAGTTGCATCGGGTCTGTCCGGCTTGCCGGGAAAAAGCGTTCGACAAGCACGGCATCCACGGTACCTATGGCAGTTTGGCTAAGAACCAAACAAGTTTCTATGCTTTCCGTGTTGAAAAACGCGATGATGGCTATTATGCCCGTCGTTTTGGCGACTGGGAGAAACTCGATGAGGAGAAGTGTGTGCTCCCTGATCCACCGCGTCAATTAATCGATCAACTCGCTCAAGAATGGAATATACCGCCGAGAATCTCGCTTGATAGAGACGAAAATCTTGTGATCCACGAGCAATGGACAGCAGTAAAAGCAGTTTAAGCACATGTGTCATCAATTGAAGGGCGTCCTGCCATTATGTTGGGCGCCCCTTTTCTTTTTGAAAATTGGAATTTGTCGCTTAAGAGGAAATCTGTTAAGATTTTCTTAGCGGGCTTTGACCGCTAAAACTTAAAATTGTCAAAGTTTAGGATTTCGGTTCGGAATTTTTGGCCAAACCCTCGCCGCCTGCGGTGGCGAAAAATGTCCAAGCTAATTTAAGAATAGTCCACCGAAAAGTTATGAAATCAAAAATAATTGGAAACATCGGAGAGAAAATAGCTGAAAGATATTTAAAGAGAAAAGGATATCAAATTTTAGAAAAGAACTACTCTTTTAGACCTTCAAATTCACCTTCAAAAGGAGAGATTGATATTATAGCTAAGAAAGAAAATATTATAAATTTTATTGAAGTAAAAACCCTAACTTCAGATAGAATAATTCGGCCAGAAGAGAAAGTCGATTATTTAAAACAAAAAAAATTAAAGAAAACCGCCCTTACTTGGTTAATAAAAAAGAAAATTTCCTTAGAGTCTCCTTGGCAAATAGACGTAATAGCAATTAATTTAATTAACAATAAGGCGAAAGTTCGACATTTTAAAAATGCTGTTTTTTAGTTAAAATTATTTAATGACTGAATTTTCTTGGTTAATTTTTAGTTATTTATTGGGTTCCTTTCCTTCGGGCTATTTAATTTCTCGAATTTCTGGTAAAAATGTACTAAAAATCGGTTGGCGGAAAACTTCCGGTTCCAATGTCTTTAAAAACGTTGGCAAGTGGCAAGGAGCTTTAACTGGTATTTTAGATGTTTCCAAAGGATATTTAGCGATTTACGGAGCTCAAAGGTTAGGTTTTTCTTCAGAAATTCAAATCTTCTCTGGGGTAGCAGCTGTCACCGGTCACAACTGGTCTTTATTTTTAAAATTTGCTGGTGGTCGAGGAATTGGTACTTTTATTGGAGCTTTTCTTGCTCTATCACCTCAACTTTTAGGTTTTTCTTTAATTCCTTTTTTAATTTTAGCTATTATTTGGAATGCTGCTATCGGTACTCTTTTATTTTTAGCTGTAGCAATTTTCCTCTCAATCTATTACAATCGCTTCGAAGTTGAAGGTTTTTTTATTTTAATCTCTTTGGCACCTATTTTGATAAAAAGATTAAGCCCAATTGAAGAAATTAGGAAAGCTTCTGATAAGTTTACTTTAATCAGGAATCGACTTATTTTTGATAACGATCGAGCTATCTTATCTCTAAGGATAAAAAGAATTTTAAAAAAAGAAAAAGAAAATCCCAGTCAGCTAACTAAATTGATTAAACCTCTAACGACCCCACTTCTTGTTCCTCCAAAACTTGGCTGGAAGGCAGCAAAATTTGGTGTGAAGATAGCAAAGAAACCCATTGAGAGGCTTCTTTCTCGAGAAGCAGAAAAAGTTGTTCTCGAAATAGGAGTAGAAGATTTCAAAAAAATGATGTTGGCTGCTTCAAAGAAAATTGTCTTACACCAAGAAGAAATCAATAGGATTAATGTTTGGCCGGTAGCAGATAAAGATACTGGCTATAATTTAGCAGCAACCTTATTGGGAGTCGAAGGAACAATTTCCTCTAAAGAATATTCTAGTCTTCGAGAATTAACTAAAGATATCAGAGAGTCTTGTTTAATTAATGCTAGGGGGAACGCCGGGATGATTTATACTGGTTACATAGTTGAGCTTTTAGAAAGAATAAAACACTTAGAAACCATTGATGCATTTCATTTAGCCTTGGCAATGAAACGTGGAATAAAAGCTGCTCGCCTTTCCATTGTTGAACCAGTGGAAGGAACTATTTTAGATGTAATAAAGGCTGCTGGAAACAAAGCTTATCAGGTGGTTAAAGAGGAAAAAGAAAAAAATATAATTAAGGTTTTAGAAGAAGCTCAAAAAGTAAGTGAAATTGCTTTAAGAGAAACTAAAGAAAAATTAAAAGTTTTAAAAGAAAATGATGTAGTTGATGCCGGAGCTTTGGGTTTTGTAAAAATTTTAGAATCTTGGATTGAAAGTTTAAAAGGAATGCCAATTTCCTCTAAAGAGGAAGTGGTTTCACCAATTACTCCACCCGAAATAAAGGAAAAATTAGAATATCGCTATGAAGTAATTTTAAGTTTTAAAAAAATTAACGAAATCAATACTGAGAATCTTAAAAAAGAATTAACTCATTTAGGTAATAGTATAGAAATTGTTGAGGGAGAGGAGAAATTAAAAATCCATATTCATACCAACCAACCAGAAGCTGTTAAAGAGAAATTTAAAAATTTTCCAGAATTGAAAGTTCAAGAAGAGGACATGGAAAAACAATTAAAGAAAATAGAGAAGAAGCCTTTGGGATTGGTAGTTGATGAAATTGCTGACTTACCAGAAGAGATCGTTGAAAAATATAAAATTTTTCAAGTTCCTTTTACAACCAGATTTCCTGACAGAGAGATTGTTCGATCAAAAGAGGAAATCTATAACAAGATAAGAGAAGCTTTGAAAACTGGCCGTCCCCTACCAACAACTTCTGCCCCTTCTTTTCAGGAATTTCTAAATATCTATCAGGAAGCTTTAACTAAGTTTGAAAAAATTTTAGTTATCACTGTTTCAGCTAAACTTTCAGGTGCTTACAGTTCAGCTAGAATTGCTCGTTCTATTTTTAAAAAACCCACTAAATTAAATATATATGTATTTGACTGTAATACTGCTGAAGTAGGAGAAGGATTAGTAGCTCTTTTTGCCCAAAAGTTAATTTCTCGGGGAAAAAAATTAAACGATGTTGTTGAAGAACTGAAAGAATTTTGTCCCAAAGTTACTTTAATTGGTTGTTTAGATGACTTTAGATATGTTGTTCGAGGTGGGAGATTAAAATTACCCAAAATTTTGGTTGGTCTTATTTACTTTATCCAAAAAATCGGAATAAGAGTATTAGCTGGATTAAAGAATGGAAAAGTTAAACTTTTTGGAATAAGCCTGGGGAGAGATGTGGCAAGAATTTTGGCTAAGAAAATAGAAGAACAAAGAAAGGGAAAGAGAATAATGGTGGCTATTGCTCATGCCGATAATTTTAAAGTAGCTAAACAATTAGAAAAAGAACTTAAGAAAAAACCTGATATTGAAATTGCTTTTATTTCTTCAATTTCTTCGGTAGTTGGTACCCATACTGGTCCTGGTTCTATATTAGTAGCCTTTCATCCCCTTGACGAATAATTCTTATTTGCTAAGATAAAATTAGTCCGCAACTTGCGGACATTTTTTAAAAAATATGGACATCAAATCATTTACTTCATCTATTGCCCAGATTGCCGAAGAGAAAGGAATTTCCCCCGAAAAGGTTTTAGAAACTATTGAAATGGCCATTGCCGCTGCCTACAAGAAAGATTATGGCAAGAAGGGCCAAGTAATCAAAGCAAAACTTAATCCCGAATCGGGGGAAGTTAAGTTTTGGCAAGTAAAATTAGTAGTTGATGAATCAATGATTTATTCAGAAGAAGAACTGGAAAAAATAAAGAAAAAACCAACAACTCCTGAAAAAGAGACAAAAGAAGAGAAAAAAGTTCGTTTTAATCCTGAAAAACACATAATGATAGAGGAAGCTAAGAAAATAAACCCAAAAATAAAAGTAGGAGAGGAATTAGAGATACCCCTCGAGACTAAAAAAGATTATGGTCGAATTGCTGCCCAAACCGCCAAACAGGTGATTTTACAGCGAATAAGAGAAGCAGAAAAAGAAAGTATTTTTAATGAATATAAATCAAAAGAAGGTCAGATTATTTCAGGGATTGTCCAAAGAGTTGAAGGGAAAAATGTTTTTTTAGATATTGGCAAAACATTAGGTATTTTACCAAAAGAAGAACAAGTTCCTGGTGAATTCTATCGACCCGGTCAAAGATTAAAAGTTTATCTTTTAAAGGTTGAAGAAACTCCTAAAGGTCCCATGGTTTTCTTATCCCGGGCTTACCCTAAATTAATTTCAAAACTTTTTGAACTGGAAGTTCCAGAGATTTCATCTGGTCAAGTTCAAATAAAATCGATTGCTAGAGAGCCAGGTTCCAGATCAAAAATTGCCGTTGTCACTGATGTTGAAGGGGTTGACCCAATAGGTAGTTGCGTTGGGCAAAAGGGAACGAGAGTAATGGCTGTCATCAATGAGTTGGGAGGAGAAAAAATTGATATTATTGAATATTCTGAAGACCCAGATAAATATATTGCCAATTCTTTGTCACCAGCTAAAGTTTTAGAAGTGAAGATAATGCCCAAAAACAAAGCTCTGGCTATTGTGCCAGAAGATCAGTTATCTTTAGCGATCGGTAAAGACGGACAGAATGTTAGATTGGCAGCAAAATTAACAGGTTGGAAAATAGATGTAAAAGCTGAAGGCCAGGTAGAAATAGAAGAAAAAGAGAGTGAAGGAGAAAAGAAATCAAAAAAGAAAGCCAAAAAATAATTAAAAATTAAAAAATCATATGTTAATTATTCCCATTTTTATTTCCTTATTCTCTTTAATTTTTGCTTATTTCTTAATCAAAGAAGTTGATCGTGCTCCTTTAGGTTCAGGAAAAATGATTGAAATCTCTCAGGGAATCCGTGAGGGGGCAATATCTTACTTAAAAAGGCAATATAGAACAGTTAGTTTAGTAGCGGTGATTATATTTTTAATTCTTTTGATCACTTTAGGAATAAAAACTGCCTTTGGTTTTTTATTAGGAGCTACAGCTTCAGCAATTTCTGGATTTATTGGGATGATGGTTGCCACTCAAGCTAATGTTCGGGTGGCAGAAGCAGCTAAGTCCGGCTTAAAGCCAGCCCTCACTCTTTCTTTTAGAGGAGGATCAGTAACGGGATTTCTGGTTGCAGGTTTAGGATTATTATCAGTTTCTGGTTTTTATTTTCTAACTAAAGATCTAACTGCCTTGGTGGCCTTAGGATTTGGGGGAAGTTTGATTTCAGTTTTTGCTAGATTGGGAGGAGGAATTTATACAAAAGCTGCCGATGTGGGAGCCGATTTAGTTGGTAAAGTGGAAAAAGGAATTCCTGAAGATGATCCTAGAAATCCGGCTGTTATTGCTGATCAGGTTGGTGATAATGTTGGCGATTGTGCAGGTATGGCAGCTGACCTCTTTGAAACCTATGTAGTTACTATTGTGGCTGCTATGGTCTTGGGTGGGATTTTGTTTCCTAACGTAACTGTCGCCATTTTTTTACCTTTGATTTTAGGTTCAATTGCTATTTTAGCCTCAATTATCTCTACTTTTTTTGTAAGGTTGCCTAAAAGCCAATCGATTATTTCTGCGCTGTATAAAGGTTTAATTGGAGCTGGAATTTTATCAGCAATTGGTTTTGTTCCAGTAATTTTTCAATTTAGTGAAGATCTTCAAATCTCATTTGTTAGACTTTATCTGCCGACTATTGTTGGCCTTTTGATTGCTGGAGGCATGTTTTTAATCACAGAATATTTTACTTCCAAAAAATATAAACCTGTTCAGTCAATAGCTCAAGCTTCCCAATCTGGTCATGGTACTAACATAATTGAAGGTTTAGCGGTCGGGATGCAATCTACCATTCTTCCAGTGATTTTAATCTCTCTTGGAATTTTAGTAAGCTTTGCTTTATCAGGAATGTATGGGTTAGCTTTAGCAGTGGTTGCTATGCTTTCTTTAACAGGTTTGATTATTGCCTTGGATTCTTACGGTCCCAT
>CAZVTU010000001.1:0-33411 GCA_964630295.1 uncultured Candidatus Saccharibacteria bacterium | reverse complement strand
GAGGAAAGTCCGAACACTCACCCATGAGATGATTAATCTCACGGGTTAAAAAAGTAGCGGCTAACAGCCGTCGGCCGTGAGGCTAGAGGTGCGAACAGAGACGTTCCAAAGCGAAAGCTGAGGAACGCCCTATCGCAAGATGGGGCGAGTCCAAAGGGATAACCTTTGGGGTGAAACGGCTAAATCCTTACTGGGTGCAAGAGCAAACCAAAAGTTCTTTGATTCATCATGGAGCTTTTGTGAAAAGTAGCTCGCTTAGATAGATGATCACCTTCCGCTTTCGGCGGAAAACAGAATTCGGCTTACAGACTTGCTAGGACATTAAAAAACCCGATCAAATCGGGTTTTTTAATTTTGAGATTATTCTAAAGCAATCTTTGGTTGCGATCATGGCTATTCAAAGCTTGATTAACTAAATTGTCAGCTTCTTTATTTCTTTCTCGAGAGATGAACAAAAATGTAACTTTTTTAAATTCTAATTTTAAATTCCAAACTTTTAAAAAAAGGGGTTGAATTTTAGGGTCTAAGATTTTATATTGACCATTGAGTTGTTTAATTAGTAATTCGGAGTCAGATTTTATCTTGATTTCGGTATTTTGAGCTAACTTTTTTCCAAAAAGAGCTTTAAACTTTCTTAAAGCGAAAATTACAGCTTGATATTCAGCTTCATTGTTGGTGAAATTTTCTCCTAGATATTCTGAATATTTTTTAAAAATTTCACCTTTCTCATTACAAAAAACTACCCCTATAGCCGCTGGCCCAGGATTTCCCCTTGACCCTCCATCAGTGTAGATAATTATCTTCTTCATAGTTTTTAATCAAACATTTTTTAAATTTCTCTAAATCTTTATTCCTGATTCTGAAACCAGAAGCTTGGGGATGACCACCATAAGTTAAAGGATATTTTGAGCATTTTTTCATTAAGGAAATACTATCTATTCCTTTTGGTGTTCTTACTGTTCCTTGGCTTTCTTGATTCATTTTTTTATATAAAAAAGTTGGTTTTTGATACTTTTGACAGATAATTGAAGCTACTGAACTAATTAAAGTCAACTCAAAAGTGGAACCGCCTTCAAAAATAATTGGCTCTTCTTTTTTGGTAATTCTTTTTTCAACTTCTTTGGTAATTTTTTCTATTTTCTCCTTTCTAATTTTACTTTTTTCTAAAAGTTCTTTAATTATTTCCTTGGCCTCGCTTAAAGAAGGGGTTGTTAGTAATCTAAAACTAGCAGGTAGTCTATTCTTAACATCTCTGATATTTAAGATAGAAATAATTTTAGAGATTTTTTGATTTAAATTTAAAAAACTTTGAAAAGGTTCTATTTCGAAAAAAGCCTTAAGGCCAGGCCGCCAAGTATTTTCTATTGAAAATAAACCCTCTTCAATAAAAATTCTATTTTCTTCTTCTTGGGGCATCATATCAGCGATAGTAGCTATCGCCACTAATTCTAAAAAATTTTTTCGAAGATTCTTAGTTAATCTATCTCCTAAAAGGAATTGAGAAAGTTTAAAAGAAATACCAGCGGTAGATAATCCTTTAAAGGGATAGTTATCTGTTTTCTGTTTAGGGTCAACAATGATATCAGCCTGAGGTAATCTATCTAAAACCTCATGATGATCAATGATTATTACTTCGAATCCATATTTTTTTGCCAATTTTACTTCATTAAAATTTCCAATTCCACAATCTAACGCGATAAATAAAGCTGGAGCTTTTTCTTTTAAGAAATCTAAAGCAACTTGAGATATTCCATAACCTTCAACTTCTCGGTCAGGAAAATAAATCATTGATATTCTCCCGCCTAAAGTTTTTATAGTTTCTTCTAAAATAATCACAGCCGATACCCCATCTAAATCAGCGTCACCGTAAAGAATAATTTTTTCTTTCTTTTCTATTGCTTTTTTTATTCTTTGAGCTACTTTTTTTAAATTTTTGATTTCCGCCATTATTTTAAAACCTCGATGCCAGGCATTCTTTCACCAGATATAAAAGCTATCATCGCCCCACCGCCGGTGGAAACGTGATTAAATTTCTCAATTAAACCAGATTGATTAATAAACTCAACTGTTTCTCCCCCGCCGATTACTGAAAAAGCGCCACTATTAATGATTGTTTGGGCAATTGTTTTGGAACCTATTTGAAATTTTTCTTCTTCAATTTTACCAAGAGGACCTGACCAGAAAATTGTTTTAGCTAAATTTATTTTTTCTTTAAAATTTTTAATGGTTTGAGGACCGATATCTTTTCCCTCTATACTGTCTGAGGGTTCAATGATCTTTGAAGGATTTCTTAACTGAATGTTTTTCTCTTTTATTTCTTTTTTAATTAAACCTCCAATAAGAACGAAATCAGCAATTTCAGAAATCTTATCAATTAATTTAGTTTTTGTTTCAACTTTTTTCCCACCAATAATTGCTACTAAGGGCTTTTTCGGTTTTTCTATTAACCCAGTTAAAACTTTAATTTCCTTTTCTAACAAAAACCCAGCTCCTGATGGTAAAAACTTAGGTACCCCTACGATCGAAGCATGATTCCTATGAGAAACCCCAAAGGCATCATTAATATAAATATCTCCTAATTTCGCTAATTCTCTAGCAAAGCTTTCATCATTTTCTTCTTCCTCTTTGTGAAATCTCAAATTTTCTAAAAGTAAAATTTCTCCTTTTTTCATTTGATGGCTCCATTTCTCGATTTCTTTACCCAAACAATCTGGTGCTTTAACGATAGATATATCTAAATACTCCATTAATTTATCTTGAATAGGGGTTAATCTTAATTTCTCAATTACCTTTCCGCCCGGCCTATCTAAATGACTCATTAGAATCACTTTTGTTTCCTCTTTTATAAGGTACTCGATAGTAGGAATACTTTGTTTAATTCGGAAATCATCTAAAATATTCCCTTGATCTCCAAGGGGGACATTAAAATCGCACCTAACTAATGTTCTTTTCCCTTTAAGATCAAACTCTCTTAAAGTTTTCATTTTTCCTTACTTTTACCTTTTATATCTCTTAAAGATTCCTCCAGAGTTTTTTTAAGTTCTTCCACATTAACTTCTTTTCTCTTTTCCTTCTTTTTCTCTTTTTTCTTTTCAGTTACTACTTTTCCGGAGAAAGAAATTGGTTCTTTTTTTAGAGCTTCCTCCAAAGAAATACTTTGACTTTCTTCACTTGAGACTTCCTTTTCCTTCTTTATTTTCTTTAAACAAGATTTACAATAAACTGGCCGGGAGGGCTCAGGAGGAAAAACTACTTTGGTCCACTTTCCACAACGCGAACATCGGGCATCATACAAAACTGGCGTTGTTGTCTCTGGGGTTTCGGGTAATTTTAAATTCCCAGTCCATTTATTGATTTTTTCCTCAACGATTTCTCTAGGAGTACCATATCTCTCACGAGATACTTTAATAATTTTTTCTTTATTTGATTCTTTAGGTTTTGGAAAAGGAGGAAGAGTCTCAGCAGAAAAAGGACGGCCAGCTAATCCATCAATCATTAATTTTAAATAAATATTATATTTTTTTAAATTAACTAAATCTGAAGCAGCAAAATCGGGAGCAAATTCTTTTTCTAAAAATTCAGCGTCTTCAGCTCCTACTCGAAAAGAAATAATCGTTCCCATGTTACCGAAAACCGCATCCCTTACCACTTCTTCCATTTGAGCAATATATTGATGACCTAAAATTAAGGCTAACCTATATTTCCTAGCCTCAGATAAAATATTGACAAAAGATTCAGTGGCAAAATTCTGGAATTCATCAACGTATAAAAAGAAATCTTTTCTTTCTTCTTCTGGAATATCTACCCGAGACATGGCGGCTAACTGTAATTTAGTTATTAAAAGCGCTCCCAGGAGCCGAGAATTATCTTCACCAATTTTTCCTTTAGAAATATTAGCAATTAAAATCTTTTCTCCGTCCATAATTTCTCTCATATCAATTTTCGATTTAACTTGACCAATAATATTTCTAATTAAAGGGTTGGAGATAAACTGGCCAACTTTATTTTGAATAGCGGCTGTCGCCTCCACTTCATATCTTTGAGTATATCTAGCAAATTCTTGAACCCAAAAAGACTTTACTACGGGATCGGTAATTTTATCTACCACTTTTTTCCGATAATCAGGATCAGCTAACATTCGATTCACCCCCAAAAGCGTAGAACCTGGATATTCCAAAAGGGCTAAAATACAATTATTTAAAATATATTCCATCCGGGCTGACCAAACATCAGGCCAGATTTTTTTAAATACTCCCATTAATCCAGAAGCCACCAAATGCCGATGCTCTACATCCACCTTTTCCATAATATTAAAGGCAATAGGGTATTCCAAATCAGCTGGATTAAAGTAAACCACATCATTAATTCGATCGGAAGGGACAAAATCTAATAGATCTTCAGCTGCTTCACCATGGGGGTCAACAAAACCGACTCCTTTTCCTCGTTGAATATCTTGAATGGCCATATTCTTCATCATTACTGTTTTCCCCATTCCAGTCTTTCCAACCAAATACATATGCCGGCGGCGATCGTCGAGTTTTATACCAAATTTTTTCCTCTGATTTCGGAAAGTTGTTTCACCGAAAAAATTTATATCTTCTGCCATAATTTTTATTCGGTAGGAATTGTTGGAGGCATACCTTTCTTTTTAGCCTCCACTCGAGTAACCCCAGGAGCGGGAGCAGCAGCTTCGCTGGGAAAGTGAAAAAGAGAAGCTAATTCCTCAGTATTTAACATAAAAGTTCCTCCTTTTCGAGGAAAAAAAGGAGGAAATCTTCTAATATAATTCCTGAATATTTTTCGGCATCTTAAATAGTGTCTTCTTGGACGAAGAAGATTTAAAGGTAAAAACCAAGATTTATGAATCTTGGTTAAAGTTTTTCCCAAAGGAAATAAAGCATTCAAATTAGCGGTGGTGTAACCATTGAAATAAGAAAAAGCTAATCTAAAATTAGGTTTAAACCAAATATTTCTTTTTCCCAAATAAATAAACCTAATGTTAGTATTGAAAATTGGTTTAGAGATTTTTTCCTCTAATCTAGTAATTATTTCTCTTTCGCCGGGAGTAAGCTTCATTTCTGGAGGTATGATTTCTTTTTCTTCAACTTTTTCTGTTTCAGTTGGCTTACCAGTAATTAAAACTTTAGCTGCTTCTTGAATTATTGGCTTTTGTTTTGGAACTCCTGGTCTTCGGGCTAATCTATCTCTGATTTCCTCTCCTTTTCTAATCCAGGCTGCGGCTGGACCCTCAGATACTGGTTCAGCAATAATCTGAATCCAAAGTTGTTCTCCTGGTTTTACTTTAGCCATAGCTTCTAAAAGAGCGGCCACCGGATCTACTCTTTTTTCTTCCTCTCTTTCTGTCTCAGTTTCGAATTTCGGATAAGTTTTAATTGGGAAATGGTCATCTTTTAATAATTTATAATCTGAAGCCCAAAGATCCCAATCTTTATTAGGAATATTCTGTGGAACATACTTTGTATAATCATCAACTTCAGTAATTTCAGCTTCAGGATATTGAGAATAAATTGAGGATTCTATGGCATCACGATAGGCGGCCCCACTCCTAACAAAAAAGTGGGTTTCCCCACCAATCGAAGCTATCTCAAAAGATAATGATAATTGAACTTGACCATCAATCCATTTTTCCCACCAGTCAGGGGGATGATAAACTGCTGCGTGAAGAGAGGCCATTACTTGTTCCATAGCCCTAATCGGTTTTAAGGTTTCTTTGGGCAGTTTAATTTCAAGTAAAACCATTCGCTGTTTCTTAATCCATTCATCATTCCGCCACCAAAGATATAAAAACAAGAATGGTTTCCAGAGGATAAAAGGAATTATCACCCACCACCAGTTTTTTAAAATCTGCCAAAAATAATATAAAAATAGATTAACCTCTTCAGCTGTCATTTATTTAAGCTGTTTTAGTTTTGATGTTATATAAACCTTCAGGAGTTTTGGAAAAATATTTTTTATTGCTTAAATTTAGTAAAACAGTGTTCTTTTTTACAAATCTTTGTTTTAAAACCTTTTCTAAAATCTCTTCTTTACTTAGAGGCTTCTTGGTTTCTTTTAAAATTTTAATGATTATATCTCTTACCACTCCTTTCTCATATCCCCAATCAGACAAAGCATAAAGACCCCGTCCAACCAAGACAAATCGAGAATCCTTAATTAATTCATTATGAACGGTTTGGGGTAAGGCTGAACCAATTAAATGAGCAACCTCAGTAAAATGAAGTGGCCTTTTTTCTTTTTGAAAAACTAAATAAGCTTTGTCTTTAATTCCCCGGGGATTAATCTCCGGCCATTCTTTTAGTCCCCAAAGGCCTTCAGAATTTTTCTGAATTTTCTTTGATATTTCTAAATAATTTATTTTTTTAGGATCTTTTAATACAATTGGCTTTCCAATTTTTTTGAGTTGAGTATAGATTGTAGTAATGATTTTTTTAAGGAGGGAGGGAGCATTCGGATTAGTTGACCAAAAGGAATAGAAATCTTCATTTTCACTGAATCTTTTAAAATTTTCACCCAGAGTTAATAAAAAATAGACTTGGTTTTTCCAACGTTCACCCCCCAAGTCTTCTAAAGCTAAATCTTCTCTTTTGAGGCCGTTGTTTTTCTTAAAATATTCATTAAAATATCGGAAAATCTTTTGATATTTTTTAGTCTCTGGCTTTAATTTTAAGAAACAATCTTTTTCAATCTGACGAACTCTCTCCCTAGTAATACCAAAAATTCTGCCAATTGATTCTAAAGTTTCTCTCCGATTTTCGCTAACTGATTGATTTAAACCGAACCGACGAATAATTACTTCTTTCTGCTTTTCTGATAGATTCTTAAGAAGATTAGAACAAATTTGGGAATAATTTAAATCCATATTATTTTATTTTGACAAAATTTTACCAATTTGTCAAATCTTCCCTCTCCACTTTAACCAAGTAACAAGCAAAGGGCTGACTAAGAAAAAAGAGGAATAGGTCCCTGCAATAATTCCTAGAATAAGAGCTAAAGAAAAATATCTTAAAGTTTCCCCACCTAAAAAGAAAATGGCTATTAAGACAAAAAGGGTAGTTAAAGAGGTATTAAGAGAACGAGTTAAAGTTTGATTAAGGGATTTGTTTACTGTCTCTTCGAAATTACCACCCACTTTTCTAAATAAATTTTCTCTAACTCGATCAAAAACAACTACCGTGTTGTTGATTGAATATCCTAAAACAGTTAATAAAGCAACAATTACCGGAATTTGGATTTGGACTCCATAGAATTTCCCTAAAATTGAGAATATCCCTAGGGGAATTAATATGTCGTGAAAAAGAGCAACCAAAGAAGCTAACCCATATTGCCACGATTTTGCTGGGAAAGTTAATTTCCTAAAAGCAAAAGCTATATACGAAACAATTGCTAAAAGAGAAAAGATAACAACAACCTTTGTTTTCTCTTTTAATTCCCGACCGATTACTGGCCCTATCGATTCAAAGCGGAGTTCCTCTAATTCATTATTTTCTTTAAGTTTTTGAATAATTTTTTGATGAGTTTCCTCAGAGATTTCTTTCATTCGCAAAATTACTCCCTTTTCTCCAGTAGGCTGAACATAAATGTCGCCTAAACTAAATTCGTTCAAATTATCTTTTATTTCTTGATTTGAAGGTCTCACAGTTTTATATTCAACTTCCAAAATACTCCCTCCAGTAAAATCAATACCTGGCTTTAGACCAAAAGTAAGCAGGGAAACCAAACTCCCCAAAACTAAAATTCCAGAAAAAATAAAATAAATTTTCTTGTATTTAAGGAAATTAAATTGCATATTTACCGCCATAAACATTTAATTTTCTCCAGTTTTGTGTCAATAAAACATTGAAGAAAACTTTTAGTAATAACAATTGCTGAAAGCATACTGATTAAAATTCCTAAACTTAAAGTTAAAGCAAATCCTTTAATAAAACTACTACCAAAACCAAAAAGAATAGCAGCTACAATCAAAGTGGTAAAATTACCATCTCTAATCGAAGGCCAAGCTCGATTGAAACCTTCTTTTACTGCTAGATTGAATTCTTTTCCTTCTCTTAATTCCTCTCTCATTCGTGAAAAAATTAAAACATTGGCATCAATAGCCATTCCAATCGACAAAATAAAACCTCCTACTCCAGCTAAAGTTAAAGTTACCGGAATTAATTTAAAGAGAGCTAAAACTAAAGCAATATAAATTCCTAAAACTAAAGAAGATATTATTCCAGGTAAACGGTAAAAAAGAATCATAAATAAAATTATCGCCAGAAAACCAAAAATTCCTGCTTTCAGTGATTTTTCTAAACTAATTTTACCTAATGTTGGGCCAACTGACTGTTGAGAAATTAAGGTAATAGGAACAGGTAAAGCTCCAGCATTTAAATTCCTAGCCAAGGCTTTAGCTTCATTAACAGTGAAATTTCCCGTGATTTGAGCTTTACCACCAGAAATTTTTTCTTGAACAACTGGAGTAGAAATTGGTATCCCATCAATATAAATCGCTAAAATTTTGCCAACATTTTTTGAGGTTAACTCTTCAAAAATTTTTGCTCCTTCATCATTAAATTGAAGCAAAACCATAGGTTTGTAAGTAGTCTGATCAAAACCAAGTTCTGCTTTTTTTAAATATTTTCCAGTTAATGGTGTCGGTTTAAAGGGATCTTCCATTTCTCCTTCCTTGGTTTCAGCAACTTTTTTATTTTTCTCTAAAATCTCTTGGTAATTTTCTTTTTGCTCCCTAAATTCCAGATAAGGAGTTTCCCCAATCATTTTAATAGCTTGAGCAGGATCTTTAATCCCAGCTAATTCCACAATCAAACGATAATGGCCACCAGCTGTTTGAGTTTGGACTACTGGTTCTTGAACTCCAAAGAGATTCACCCTTCTTTCAATTACATCTCTCAATCCTTGTAAGGATGAATCGTAATCTTTTTTCTCAACATTAGATAAATCGACCTCATAAACCAAATGAGTTCCCCCCTGTAAATCTAAACCTAATTTAAAAGGAACTTCCCAGAAATAAGGTAAATTTAAATTTAATTTTTTATTTAAAAAATCAATTCCTTGATTAAAATATCGAGGATAGCCTAAGTTAGCGGCTAAAAAAGCCACAATGAAAATAAAAAAAACAATTAGATAAATTCTTTTTTTAGACATATTATTTTATCTTACTCAAAATATTTAACTTAATCAAATAAAATTTTAAAAACTAGTAAGTAATGAGGAAATTATTCCAACTAAAAATATTCCATCAAATACTCCTGCTCCTCCAATGGATAAAAATCCTCCGTATTTTTGAACTTTTCTTAGATTTAAAAGATCTGCCCCAATTAAAACCCCAAGGGTACCAGCAATAAAAGCGCAAATAGCTGGAAATTGGGGGGCTAAAATTAAAGCAAAAATTGCTGAGAAAATAGGAGGAATCAGAGCTGGAAGAGAAATTCCCCGACCAGGGATAATTTTGGCTAAAAAATTGGAAACAACAACCATTAAAATGGTGGCTATTAAAATTGGTATTAAATTAAATCCTTGTCGCCAGCTTAAATAGAGAAAATAAAACGAGAGCAAAACCGGAATTATCCCTCCCCCTAAGTTAATGGCTAACCCCCTAGCTTCCATTCTGGGAATTTTCCAGAGACCAAAAAATCGGGATTCCTCAACATATATTATTTTCTTTTTACCAATAGGAATGTTAATTGCTGAACCAATTAAAATAATTAGAAGTAAAAATAAAGTTATTTCTGGAGAAATTCCAAGCCTCTCAAAACCAATAGTAACGACATGGAAATAGCCTAACAAAAATAAAAAAGGTAAAGCTAAAATAAAAAGCAAAAATATTAAACAGCCAATAGGAAGAAAAAACATATTAACCAAACTTTGGCATACAACACTTTTTATATTTCTTACCAGATCCACAAGGACAAGGATCATTCCGGCCGGGTTTGTCTTTGGAATGACTAACTGATGAAGAATCAGAAACTGGTTGATCTTGTTTAATAGGTGGAACTGGTCGGGTAGGTTTCTCCGCCAGGCTTACTCTTAAGATAGTATTAGCAATGTTAAATTCAATCTGTGATAATAATCTTTGGAACATTCTGTGGCCTTCTGTTTTGTATTCAACCAAAGGATCTCTCTGACCATAAGCTCTTAATCTAACTGAATCTCTTAAATATTCCATATTCTCTAAGTGTTCCAGCCAAAGCATATCTAAAATTCTTAAAGAAACGATTTTTTCGACTTCTCTCATTCTCTCTTCACCTATCTCCTTTTCTTTCTTTAAGTAATCTTCTTCTTTAAAGCCAGCTTTTTTAATTAATTCCAAGATATACGACCTCAGGTCATTTTGACTTTTGACTTTTGACTTTTGACTTTTCTCTAATATTTCTCTTCTCTTCTTATAAATTACTTCCCGATGTTTATTCATCACATCGTCATACTCTAAAACATGTTTTCTTAAGTCAAAATTCATTCCTTCAATTTTAGCTTGAGCAGATTCAATTGCTCCGGAAATTAGATTGGCTTCGATTGGTTGATCTTCGGGAATTTTTAAAGCTGACATTAAAGATTTAATCCTATCTCCCCCGAAAATTCGCATTAAATCGTCTTCTAGAGAAACGAAAAATTGAGAAGAACCAGGATCTCCTTGTCTACCTGCTCTCCCTCGTAATTGATTATCTATTCTTCTAGCTTCATGTCTTTCAGTACCAATTACATGTAATCCTCCAAGTTCAATAACTCTTCTTGTTTCTTCTGGATCAGGAGGATTGCCGCCCAAAATAATATCTACTCCACGACCAGCCATATTGGTGGCGATAGTAACCTGACCCAATTTCCCAGCTTGAGCAATAATTTCTCCTTCTCTTTCGTGGTTTTTGGCGTTTAAAATTTGATGGGGAATTCCTTCTCTATCTAATAATTTTCCTAAATATTCATTTTTCTCAATCGAAGTTGTACCCACTAAAACTGGTTGTCTTTTTTCGTATCTTTCCTTTATTTCTCTTATTAGAGCTTTGAATTTACCTTCCTCTGTTTTATAAACCACATCTGGAAGATCTTTTCTAATCATTGGTTTATTTGTGGGAACAATAATTACTTCTAAACCGTAAACTTTATCAAACTCTTCGGCGGAGGTAGCTGCGGTACCGGTCATTCCAGCTAATTTTTTGTAAAGACGAAAATAATTCTGAAAAGTAATTGAAGCTAAAGTTAAAGATTCAGGTTGAATCGGAACTCCTTCCTTAGCTTCAATCGCTTGATGAAGACCACCAGACCACCTTCTTCCTGGCATCAATCTGCCGGTAAATTCATCAACAATAATAATCTTCCCATCTTTTACTACATAATCTCTGTCTTTCTTAAATAGAACTTGAGCTCGGAGAGCTTGTTCTAAATAATGTAAATATTTCATTCCCCTATCAGCGTAAATATTTTCTAATCCTAATATTCTTTCTACTTTATTTATTCCTTCTTCGGTTAAGGTGACGGCTTTCATTTTTTCATCAATTTCATAATCTGTCTTAAATTCTAATTTGGGAATAATTCTAGCAAATTCCTGATAATATTTTGAACTCTCTACATCAGGGGCAGAAATAATTAAAGGAGTTCTTGCTTCATCAATTAAAATTGAATCTACTTCATCAACTATAGCGTAATTAAATTCCCGTTGAACTTGTTGAGATAAATCATAAGCCATATTATCTCTTAAATAGTCGAAACCAAATTCATTATTAGTTCCGTAGGTAATATCAGCCAAATAAGCTTCTTTTCTTGCGCATGGTCTCAAGAAGTCCTCCACCACCTTAAATCCTCCCAATTCATCTCTGATTTTCTCTTTTTCCTCATCAGGTTTTTTGTAGGTGGGGTCATATAAGAAGGATTGATCATGATTTAAACAACCAACCGACAAACCAAGTAAATGGTAAATTTGACCCATCCAAACAGTGTCTCTCCTGGCTAAATAATCATTAACAGTTACTAAATGAACACCCTTTCCTTCTAAAGCATTTAAATATAAAGGTAAGGTAGCAGCCAAAGTTTTTCCTTCACCGGTTTTCATTTCAGCAATTTTTCCTTGGTGTAAAACAATCCCGCCAATTAACTGAACATCGAAATGTCTCTGATGTAAGGTTCTCTTGGCGGCTTCTCGAACTAAAGCAAATGCTTCGGGTAAAATATCGTCTAAAGAATGTCCCTTTTTAATTTTTTCTTTGAATTCTTGAGTTTTTTCTTTTAATTTTTCATTGGAAAAACTCTCGAATTCTTTTTCGAGAGAATTAATCTTCTCAATAGTTGGCTGGAGTTTCTTTAAATATTTTTCATTAGCATCACCAAAAATTTTAGTAATTATTGACATAATACCTTTGTATTTTATAATTTTTTTGGAAAAAATTCAAAGGGGAGCAGCGTAATTGCCTACTCCCCTTTAAGCTCATGCCTTAGAGTTGTTATCTCCCCCCTTTCACTTCCTCGACCTCAGCTTCAGCAAGGTCAAGCTTGACGATAGCGGCTTCCCGAGTATCCAGAATTTTTATCTTTGCTTTCGTGGCATCGACCCGATTAAACCGACCGACCAATACCACCTCATCAATCTCTGAATAGCTAAGGTCAACGCTATCAGTGAAATCGCTGACTATTGTCAGCTTTTTCCCTTTTGACTTCCAGAAATCGATGATGTTATAGTCCCCTCGAAGATCTTCCTCATTAAACTCTTCCTCGGCATAGTCCTCCATTGGTAGACCCTTGAGAAGTTCAAACAGTTCCTTTGCTTTTTCGACTTCCATTTCTCACCTCCTTTCAAAAATGATCCTTGCAACCTAATAAATTGTTTAGTTGCTAAGTTAGCTTATACTACATCTTGGAGAAAATGTCAAGTTCTTCTCTTCCTTAATAAATTATTGATTTTTTCTTGGATATACCAAGAAAAATATCCCTTATATTTCCTTTGGAGGGCTGGAATTTTCCAATCGTTCCCTGTAATAATTTTGCGACAGTTCTTTGCTCCGCAGTTACATTTAAAATAATCATCTTTATCGCAATCGGTCATGGCGTAATCATAAGTTATTTCTTCTCCAGGTTTTATATTTTTCATTGCCACAACTGTAAATTTTTCTTTTATTCCAGCATTAGGTTCACAACTATGATTAAAAAAATCGTCCTCATCTAATCTTCCGTCTTTGGACGAAATTAAATAAGTCCTATCAGCCACTTTTATTGCATAATGCCCGATGGTTCTGAAACTCTTTTTTTGGAGTTTTTTATACTCTTTTTCTGTGATTATTACACCGACTCCAGGTTTTGAAATAATTTCTCCTTTTTTTATCGGCTTTTTAGCAAAAATTCCTTTTTTATCAAAAGGAGACCGTCTAACTTCTGCTTTTGGAGTAAAATAAGATTGATTTTTCATTTTTAATTTCTTTTAAAATTTCTTTAAACAATTCTTCATCTCTACCAATATCTTCCATAAATATTAACTCCTTATTTACTATCTTTCCATCAGAAAGAAACTTTACCATAATAGCTGGGATAATACCCGTTATTTTTTGCATAGAATTTAACTTCTCTCTTGCTTTGGCAAAACTAAAGAGCTTCCATATAATTTCTTTTTTCTTCCCCTTTTTTGTCCCAGAAATTTTAACTGTAGCTAAAGTAATATTGTCTATTTTTACTCTGGTCAAGATTTTTTTAGTGAAAGAAAGGTTTTCCTTTTTAAGGAAGCCGTAATTTTTAAGATATTGAAAGAAATAAAAAAAGCCAATCGGTCTTATTACTCTAAAGCTTATATTTTTTGGTTTTAAACTATAAAATAAGGTATTCCACTCTTCGACAAAATAACTTTCAAATTCTCCAACTTCCTTTAGTTTCTCTTTCTTATAACCCGAAAAAGGAGGTAGATTTATCTTCTTTCCATTTTTAATAATGCTTGCTTTATAAAGATGTTGCTCAATTAAATCTTCAAAACACCAAGTAAAAGGAAAAAGAAACTTAGAATCTTTTGGGAGAGTACCAGCCGCGATTTCAAAATTATTTATCTTATCAAAATTTTGAAATTCAAAACCGCAAATTAAATTAACCAAACCCGGAGAAAAACCACAGCCGGGAATTACTTTTATTCCCTTATCTAAAATATCTTTTTTAAATTTGAAATAAAACGAGATTGGTAAGGCTGAAACATCAATCAAATCTTTTTTATATTTCAAAGCCAATCTTAAGCTCTCTTCAGCCGTTTCGCTTGGTAGAGCCCCTATTAGAAGATCAAAATTTTTAACTTCCTTTTCATTACAAAAAAAAGCAATCCTTTTTGCTGCTTTAAATTTTTTTAAATAGAAAGCTACAGCTCGTCCAATATTCCCTTTTCCTAAAATTAATACTTTTAATCTTTCTTTCATCTTAAATTTTCCAGATCTTTGGTAAAGTTATGGTTGCTAAATGGATTTCGGGAGAATAATATTTAAACTGATTTTTTCCTTTGATTTTTTGGAACCTCTTTTCTATTTTCTTAAAATTAACTTTTCCCAAATCAATCTTTTTAGAAGCCCCAATAAAACAAAAATCTCCACAATGATAAGATGGAATAGCTACTCGATAAAGCCGAACTTTCGGGAAAATGGTTCTTAACTTCTTAATAGTTTTTTTAATTAAGGTTTCAAAATCTAAAAAAGAACCAATTAAAGTTATCATTACCCCATCTTTTTTCAAAGCCCCACCAACATCTTCATAAAATTTACGAGAAAAAAGAGGTAAAGAAGGTCCTGTGGGATCATTACTATCAATAATCACAACATCAAAAAAATTCTGGAAATTTTTAATAAATTTCCTCCCATCTTTAAAAAATACTTTTGTTCGTTTGTCTCTGAAAGAGCCTTTAGAAACAAAAGGTATATATTTCTTAAAAAGTTCTACTGCCTTTTTATCAATATCTACTAGAAAAACTTGCTTTACTGGGTGTTTTAATACTTCTCTCAGTGCTCCCCCATCCCCCCCTCCAATAATTAAAACTTTTTGAGGATTGGGGTGAGAAAATAAAATTGGATGAGAAATTATTTCATGGTAAATAAATTCATCACGTTCCGAGAGTTGGACAATTCCGTCTAACACTACCACTCTTCCATAAATTGAATTATCAAAAATAAGAACATCCTGATAGGATGTTTTTCCTTTAAAAACCAATTTATCTATTAAAAAACAATGTTTTATTTTCCCAAATCTTTTCCCGGGAACCACATCTTCGCAAAACCATTTTTTAGAGATAAGCATAAAATGGTTTTTTAAACTTTACCTTTTTTATTTTGGAAGGTAAATATTTAAAGATATATAAGGAAGCAGCTAATTTGGGAGAGTTTTTGATAACTTTACCATCTATCAATGCTGATAGCCTTCTAAATATTTCTTTATCTTCTTTATAAAGTTCGATATAAGGATAGAATATTCTGCCTCGGATTAACTCACTGATAATTAGGCCATTTTTAGTAAAGAATTCTTGCAAAGTCAGGAATCTATTTCCAATTGACTCATCTCCTACTTCTAAAAAAACTACTCCCCCATCTTTTCCTAACTGATTTTTTCCATATTTTACAAACTCTTTAACTCCATCAGCGGTATAAACTGGATTAGTTAAAAAACCAATAATTTTTTCACCTAAATTTGTTTTCTTTCTAATGTCTACTTTTTTTATTTTTATTTTTAACTTGAATTTCTTAGCTAAAAGATTAATACAATCTAAAAGTTGCTCATCAGCATCAATCACTAAACTCTCAACCTCTGGGGCCGATAAACCCAAAATGACAGATACGAAGTCGTCATCTCCGACAAATAAAAAATTTTTTTTCAAAGGCAACCTTTCTAAGATTTTTTCGACCACAAAAATAGCTGATCCTTGAGAAATTGGCATCTGATCCCATTTTGCTTTAACTTCGAAGTCTCGAAACTTTTTAAATAAGTTAATTACTGGTTCTGATTCTTTGATTTTAATTTTTAATTTTTTTTCTATTGCCTTTCTTATTTCTTTTCTTGCCCGCGGTCTGGGAATTAATTTTAATATTCCTCTATTTATTGTTTTAACTCTTCCGCTCTTTTGGACTTTGATTATTCTTTCTTTCTCTAAAAAATATAAATAAGGCCACAAAGTCCAATCTTCAGAAGAATCTTTTGATAAAAAATCAAAAGCGTTCTTGGAGTAAAGGAGATATTTGATGTTCTCTAAAAAAGAAATGTAAGGAATTTTATAATAATTATCGTAAAATTCTCCGATTATTCTATCAGATAGTTTCAGTCCTTGAAGACTAGTAGAATATTTTTTAGCATCAAGAATAAAATAACGTTTTCTAAACTTTATAAACCTATTGTAAAGTTTTCTTAAATCTTTTTCCGTCATCGAAATAAGTTCCCAATTCATTGAGTATTTATTTTACCTCTTTTTAATTTTTTAATTTCAACTTTCTGAGGTTGAAGTTCTTTTTTTAGATATTCTAAGGCTCTCTCGGGATTAGATTTATCACCACAAGTATAAATATCAATAGCTGTGTAGTTAAATTCTGGCCAAGTATGAATAGCAATATGAGATTCTGCTAATAAAACAATCCCAGTGATTCCCTGGGGTTGAAACTTGTGAATTGCAACTTTTAAAGGAGTATTGTTTGCTTCTTTTACAGCTTCGATTAAAATTTTTTTAAGTTCTTCTGAATTTTCAATAATTTTTCCAAACCAAAATTCGGCTATTAGATGAATGCCAGAATATTTTCTTTTTCTGTTTTCTATGACCCATTGGATGGATCTCTTTGTTTTTTGAAACATAATTTTAAGTTAATCACTTACCTTAGAAAAGCATTTAATGCTTTTCTATAGCTAATCCCGATAACAATCGGGAAAAAACAAAGAGTAAAACAAAAAGTGATTAACCGGTAAAAATATCTTTTATCTTTTTAACATTTTTAAAAAAACTTGTAAAGATCAAATTCCTTCTTCTCTAATTCTTCCTTTTCGATAAAATCTGGCCTGGGGGGATAGATGAAATTCTTTTTTTAGGGTTCTTTGTCTTCTTTTAGTTAACGATTCCAATTTGTTCTTATATTGTTTTAATTGTCTTTGTAACTCATCTTTAATTTGAACGATGGCTAATTTTAAATTTTTTTCTTTAGCAGTTGCTCTTAGGCTTTTCCTTGGTAAGCGCATCTGAATTTCTGCCCTGAAATGGGGACCTTTCTGATGATGTTGTGTAGTCTTACTAATTTCTACCCACGCCTCCACTCGTGGTTTTCCTTTCCCATAGAAACCATTAAAATATTTTTCTTTCTCTTGGAAAATTTTCGCAAATTTATCAAGAGAATTTATTTTTTCTTTAAGATATTGTCTTAAAGCGGAAGTTAGTTTTAAATTTTTAGTTCTAATTATAATCTTCATTCATTAAAAATAACAAATTGAAACAAAAAAACAACCCCCCACCACTTTTAGATTGAAGCTTTTGACTTCATTTTAGAAAATTCCAAAAGTGGTGGGGGGTCAAGAAGATTTTATCTCTTCTTTTTCTTCTTTTTTTTCTTTGCCATGGGATTAGAATTTTTTAAATTATGCAAATAGTCGACCAACTATTTGCAAAGATTTTAAAATTTTTAAAATCTTATTTTATTTTTTCATTTTAAAATAGTTTGTCAAGTGTGAATAAGTCAAAATTTAAAAAATCAAAATACGAAATTCAAAACTTCTTCGTTTTAATGGTCTAAATATTGAATTTCTTCTTTTAAAATTATACCGAATTTATTTTTCACTGATTTTTTTATTAAATTTATCAATTTTATTACATCCTCGGCTTTAGCTCCACCTAAATTAATAATAAAATTTGCATGTTTTCCGGAAATCTTTGCTTTTCCAATTTTTTTTCCTTTTAAATTACATCTTTCAATCAATTCAGCAGCAGAAAAATTTTTAGAATTTTTAAAAATAGAACCTGCTGAGTGAAAACTTAAAGGTTGAGTTTTCTTCTTATAATTTAAATATTCTTTAATTTTCTTTTTGATTTCTTTTTTATTACCTTTTTTTAATTTAATCGTTGCTGAAACGATAATTAGATTCTTATTATGCTTAAAAATACTGTCGCGGTAGCCAAACTTACAATTTTTATTTTTAAGAATTTTAAATTCCTGATTTTTGGTATCGTATACTTCCACTTCTTTAACAACATCTCCCATTGACTTTTTAAAAGCTCCAGCATTTCCATAAACTGCTCCTCCAACCGTTCCTGGGATACCTATCGCCCACTCTAAACCAGATAATCTTTTTACCGCTGATTCATTTACTAATTTCCCCAAATGAACTCCTGCTCCAGCAATAATTTTAGAATTTAGAATTTTGAATTTTGAATTTTGAATTTTTATCACTAAACCATCAAATCCTTTATCTGAAATTAAAATATTACTTCCGTTTCCTAAAATAAAAAAAGGTAGTTTTTTTCTTTTAGCTTCTTGAATTGCTAAAATTAGATCTTTTTTTGTTTTAGCAATAAAAAAATATTTAGCTTGACCCCCGATTCTAAATGTTGTGTATTTAGCTAAAGAAATATTTCTCTGAAATTTCATTATTGTATTTTACCATTTTTTTGTTAAAATATAACTGGGCCGAGAGGTAAGCACTCACTAAAGACTTAGTATCGGAGTTAACTCTCTCGGCCCTTTTAATTAAATTAAAAACAGGCCCCGCTCGAGTGGGGCCTGCGACTTAGTGGAGTATTGCACTCACTGTTAAATTATAGCAAACCCAATAACAATTGTCAATAACCTAACTGCTCTAAAAATTGCTCAACCTGAGAGGATGCCTCGGGTTTTAATTTTAATAACTCTTCAGCTGCTTCTTTTGCTTTTTCTCTTTCCCCTTTGGAAGCGTAAGCATCAGCAAGGCCAGCCCAAAAATCAGCCTCGTTAGGCGAAAGCTCTGTTCCTAATTTATAGAGAGATAATAAAGTATCGCGATCCCCTATCCCTTTATATATTTCAATTCCTTGTTTAAGAGAATTTATATTTCCTTTCCAATTAAACCCTAACTCTTCTGCTTTTTTTAGATAATTCAGGGCTAATTGATATTTTCTAGCATTTAAATAACCTAAAGCTAAAAACCAATTAGATTGAGCAAGTCTCGGTTCTAAGTCAACTGCTTTTTTTAAATAATTAATTGATTCATTATATTTTTTTTCGTAAAGTTTTGTTTGGGCCAAAAACCAATAGACTTGTTGATTTTTAGGACTCAATTCTTTGGCTTTATTTAATGATTCCTCAGCTAGGTTAAGATCTTCTTTATTGTTTGTTAGCGAATAACGACTGTTGTAATATTTTCCTAAAAATAAATAAAAACGAAAGTTCAGAGGATCTTGCTCAAGGCTTTTTTTCATTTCTTCCTCTGCTAATTTAAATCCTTCTCTTAAAAGCTGTTGGTTTTGATTTCCTTCTCGAGCCAAAGCAATAATTCTTGTTGATAACTGCTCTGGAGTCTCAAAGTGGGAAATAGGGGAAGCTTTTAGAGCCTTTTTAAAATAGGATAAAGATTCTTCTAGAGGAAAAGACATTCCTCTAACAGTATATTTTGAAGCTTGGGCTACTTTAATATTGCCAAAATAGAAAGTAAAAATTGTTAAAATTATTAAAATTCCCCCAATGAAAGAGGAAAGATAATTTGGCTTTTCAACTTTTACGGTCTCTTCTTTTTGTGATGATATTAAAAAATTAATAAAAGCTAAACTTAAAAAGAAAACAATATAACTCGAAACCATATCAAAAACCCAAATATTTTGAAAAAGATAAATCACTAATAGGGCGATTAATCCTAAAGGGACAAGAGCGTTTTTTTTGTCAAAAATTTTAGGTAAGAGTTTAAATAATCCGACGATAGCCACACCAAAAATAGCTAAATAGCTTAATAGACCTAAAATTCCCGAACTAACTCCTGTATCTAAAACAATATTATGAACGCGATCATACCAGATATCGTGAGTTAATGGTAATTCGGGATTGTAATATTTGGCAAAAGGAATATAAAAATTCTCTGGACCCCAACCTAACCAAAATTTTTCTTGCCAGCTCTCCCAACCCATTTTCCAAACCACTAATCTTGCCTGAAGACTGCCTGAGTTCCAAATTTTATCAATTTCTTTTTGGATAAAACTCAACTGAGTAAGCCCCAGTACACCTATTATCATTAAAACTATTATTAAAATTGTGATCTTTTTTGCTCTTTTTCTATCTGAAGAAAACGAACAAAACATTAAATAGCCAACTCCCAGAATAAATAAACCAACAAAAAAAGCAGAGACCGCTCCCTTAGTAAAACCTCCAGGATTAAAAAATAAGCCAGCGAGAAAAACAATTAAAGCTATACCGTAAAGAAATCGCCAAAATCCTCCCTTGATGACAAGTAAAATTATTGCAAAAAACAAATTAAATAAAAGATAAGCTGAATAAAATGAGGAATTACCAAGAGTTCCACCTCCCCGAGTGGTTGGATCACTGGAAGTTAAGACAATAATTGAAATTAAAAGACAGACAAAAATTGAAACGGATAAAATCCTTTCCCAATATTTCCTTTCCTTAAAAACACTGATTAGAATTATGTAAAAAACATAAAGATGAAAGAAAGTAAGAAGACCTGTCATTCTTTCAAAAGTACTCCAAAAACTTCGAGCAAAATTAGCTCCAGTGATCGATGTTAAGATAAGAACAATTAAAAAAATAGTAATAGTTATGGTAAGAGCATTAAATTTGGGACGGTATTTGGGATTTGATATTGCTAAAGGAATGTAAGCAAGAAAAATAATATCAACAAAAACTCTAAAGAAAATTGTCTTTGGTACTACAAAAGGGAAAAAATAATCTTTAATAAAAATAAATGGGGCAAAGAGAGCAAGGTAAACACCCCATTGAATAATATTAAAATAAAATTTCTCTTTAGATTCTTTTGTCATAAGTTGGAACGACTTCTTTTAAAGTTTTTACTATCTCCTCCTTATCTCCATTATAAGCTGCTTTTTCTAATTTTTCTAATTTTGGGGATAACCTTAACCACCCGATTTCAGAGAGCTTCGCGATAAAAATTTTTTTGTTTTGAGTAGAAATTGTCCCTTCCTCAGCACTTAATAGTTCTTCAGAAAGTTTTTCTCCTGGCCGGGGTTCAGTAAAAACAATAGGAATATCGATATCTGGTCGTAGACCAGAAAGCCTAATTAATTCTTTTGCTAAATCAATTATTTTCACCGGATCTCCCATGTTTAAAACAAATACTTCCCCTCCTTGACCCATCGCTCCGGCCTGTAATACTAAAAGACAAGCCTCAGGAGTTGTCATAAAATATCTTTTCATTTCAGAATGTGTAATTTCAATTGGTTCTCTTTTCTTAATTCTTTCTCGAAAAATAGGGATAATACTCCCCCTACTTCCTAAAACATTTCCAAAACGAACTGAGATAAACTTGGTGTTTTGAGGATTAAGATTTTTGTCGTTGTTTAAAGCTTGACATATCATCTCTCCCACTCGTTTGGTAGCGCCCATTACTGAGGCAGGTTTTACTGCTTTATCGGTAGAGATAAAAATAAATTTTTCAACTCCAACTTTAGCGGCGGTTAAAGCTAACACTTTTGTTCCAAGAATATTGTTTTTTACTGCCTCATCAGGATGTTTTTCCATTAAAGGAACGTGCTTATAAGCTGCAGCATGAAAAACTATACTTGGGGCAGTTGCATTAAAAATTCCTTCTATAATCCTTTTTATTTTTTCTTCATCCCTAATATCTACAATAAAAGAGGTGACATCTGAAAATTTATTTTTTAATTCATTCTCTATATTAAAAATTCCGGTCTCATCCTGATCTAATAAAAAAAGATATTGTGGCCGAAATTTTATTATTTGCCTACAAAGTTCAGAACCAATAGAACCGGCGGCCCCCGTAACTAAAATCCTTTTTCCGTTAATAAAATTCTCAATCGAATTTTGATCTAAAATTACTGGCTCCCTACCTAATAAATCTTCCATCTCTACATCTCTAAGGGTAGAAAGATTGATTTTACCATTAATCAACTCATCTATTGGCGGCACAATCTTAATTTTCTTAAGTCCAGCTTTTCTTCCTTGCTCGACTGCTTTTCTTATTCCTTGAGAACCAGCTGATGGTAAAGCGACAATTAAGTTTTCTATTCTTTGGTCCTTTACCACTTTAGGAATATCATTGATTTTGCCAAATACTTTCAGTCCATGAATTAATATCCCTTGTTTAGCCGGACTATCATCCACAAAACCAACCGGTAAATAAAGACTCGTCTTTGTGTTTAGAATATTTCTCAGGATTTGTTCTCCAGCATCTCCCGCTCCAACGATTAAGGTCCTTTCTTTTTCTTCTTTCTTTCCACCGGGAAATATCTGTAAATAAATTCTTTTAATAAAACGGATTCCGCCACATAAAATAAAAATAAAGAAATAAGTAATAAAAAGGGTAGAACGAGGAAAACCAGAAAATATTGGGTGCTCTCGAAAAACAAAATAAACTGCTGTTAAAACTAAAAAGCTCAGAGAAGTAGCTTTAGTTAAAGAAATTAATTCTTCGGTGCTAACATAAACCCAAGTGAAATGATAGAGTTTTGAAAAGTAAAAAATAGGAATGGTAATTATTAAAGCAAAGAAGATAATTCCCAGAATATTTAAATGATACTGGTAAGGAATCTGGCCTTCAAACCTGACCACAAAAGCCAGCCAAGCTGAGAGAGAAATTAGAATTACATCGGCCAAAAGAAAAAAGACAATTCTTAATGATTTTCTTTTTTCAGTTAAAAATTTTTGAAAAATATTTTTCATTGATAAAAGTCTTTAACAGAATTTATTACATAATCTATTTGTTCCTGAGTTAACTCGGGATAGATAGGAAGGGAAATAACCATTTCAGCCAATTTCTCTGTGTAAGGAAGATTAAAATGAGATAAGCCAAGCCTGGGCTGTTTATGATTGGCTATAGGGTCTTTAATTAAGGTTTCTACTCCCTTTTCTTTTAAGAAATTAGATAATTCGTCTCTTCTTTCAGCTTTTAAAACATAGTTTTGAAAGATATCAAAATATCTTTTATCTGAATTAGGAGCGGGAGGAAGATCAATTTGCGAAACTTCTTTCAGACCCTCATTATAAATTTCTGCAATTTCTCTCCTTCTTTTTATCCATTTTGGTAGATATTTAAATTTCACATTTAGAATAGCAGCTTGGAGATTGTCCAATCGAGAGGTTTCACCAAATAATAAAATCTCAATTTTTCCTTCTGAGTTTTTCCTCTGTCCGTGATTTCTTAGAAGACGAACTTTTTCAGCAAAGTTTTCGTCATTAGTAACTACTGCACCAGCATCACCAGCTGCTCCTAAAATTTTAGCTGGATAAAAACTAAAACAACCGGCCAAACCAAAGGAACCTGCTGTTTTTCCTTGAAATTTCGCTCCTAAGGCTTGAGCAGCGTCTTCAATTACTAGTAGATTGTTTTTTTGAGCAATTTCCATTAATTTATCCATCTCGCAAACCCTACCATTAAGATGAACTGGCAGAATAGCTTTAGTTTTTTCAGTAATCGCTTCTTCAATTTTATTGACAGCGATATTAAAATCTTCTCTGACATCAATCAATATCGGAATAGCTCCAACATGGCAGATTGCTGCTATTGAAGCAACGAATGTATGAGAAACAGTAATTACCTCATCACCCGGCCCAATTCCAGCTGCTTTTAGAGAAAAAATTAAAGCATCCGTTCCAGAATTCACACCAACAGCATATTTTGTTCCGACAAAAGAAGCTAAATTTCTCTCAAATTCTTCGACATCTCCACGAAGAATATAATCTCCATATGTCAAAACTCTTTTTAATGCTTCATCTATCTCATTTTTGAGATTTTGATATTGGATTTTGTAATTTACAAAAGGAACTTTATAGTTCATATTTTTAAATTTCTTTTAAGATGAAATTAGTAATACTTTCTGGATCAAGCCCGAGTTTTTTTAATAGATACTCCGGCCCTCCTATGTAGGGAGAGTAGACGTCTTTTATGCCAATTCTTTTAAATTTTCCTGAAAAATTATTTTCTGCTAAAATTTCGGCTACTGCTGACCCCAATCCCCCAATAATACTATGTTCTTCTAAAGTAAAAATGGACTTATAATTTTGACTACAATTTCTAATTAAATTTTCATCTAAGGGTTTAATAGTATGAAGACTGATAAGAGTTGGGTTTAAACCTCGGCTAATTAAGTTTTTTAAAACTATTTTCCCGGTCTGAAGCATCGTCCCTGTGGCTAACAAACAAATATCTTTTCCTTCGTTTACAAAAATCCCCTTTCCGATTTCAAACTTTATTTCTTTTTCATGAACAACTGATTCTCTGTCTCTACCGAATCTAATATAAAGCGGACTTTGATAATTAAAGGAGGCTTCAGCTAAAGCTTCAGCTTCTCTGGCGTCTCCGGGAGCCACTATCGTCATATAGGGTAAAACGCGGAGGATAGCAATGTCTTCTATTGCATGATGAGTAATTCCTTCCAGACCATAAGTAAATCCACTGCCTGCTCCCAATAATTTTACATTCAATTTATTGTAGCAAACATCAATCCGAATTTGTTCAAAAGTTCTCATTAAAAGAAAGGGGATAATTGAATAACAATAAACATTCTTTCCTGACATCGAAAGACCAGCTGCTACTCCTATCATATTAGCTTCAGCTACTCCCGTATTGATAAATCTTTTAGGATCGAGCCCTTTGAAATTTTGAAAAAATTTTCTTCCCAAATCCCCTACCAGTAAAAAGATATCTTTATTTTCTTTAGCAATCTTTTCTAATTTTTGGAAAAATGCTTTTCTCATTTTAATTCTTTTAAAGCCTCTTCATACTCTTCTTCGTTAGGGTATTTATCATGCCATTCTCCATTATTTTCCATAAATGATACTCCTCTACCTTTTATAGTCTGAGCAATAAGACAACTTGGTTTTTCTAATTGAAAAGGAATTTTTTCTAAAGTAAAAATAATTTCTTTTAAATTATGACCATCGATTTCTTTTACTTCCCAACCAAAAGATTGCCATTTTCTAGGCAAGGGGTCAGTATTTAAAATTTCTGAGGTTTTACCTAAGGCTTGAAACTTATTCTTATCAACAATTGCCACTAAATTATCTAATTGATGATGACTAGCAAAAAGAATACTTTCCCAAGTTGATCCTTCCTCCATTTCTCCGTCTGATAAATAAACAAAAACTCTATAATCCTTTTTGTCGTATTTTCCAGCTAAAGCCATTCCACATCCTAATGCCAATCCATGTCCCAAAGAACCGCTGGAAATTTCAATTCCTTGAGAAACATTTCTGGTAGGATGTTGTTCTAAAGTTCCCCCATCCCTGGCAAATCCTTCTAAAGTTTCTTTTTTAATAAATCCTCTCTCAGCCAAAACTGGGTAAAGAGCTGGCACCCCATGACCTTTGCTTAATAAAAATCTATCTCGGTTTGGATCTTGAGGGTTTTTTGGATTAATTCGTAAAATCTTAAAATATAAAGCTACTAACAATTCTACCATTGAAAAGCAAGAGCCAATATGGGGACTTTTCGTTTGGTAAATCAGTTCTAGGATGTCTTTCCGAATTTTCTTAGCTAATCCTTCGAGCTTATAAATCTCTTCGTTTTCATTCATAAGTATTCTTTATTTTACTGATAATTCCAATAAAAATCAACCCGCGGCACACCGCGGGAAATAGAGAAGTTGTTTCTGAAAATCATTAAATAAGAGCCGATTTTAAAGTTTTTAAAATTATTTTGATATCCAACCAAAAAGAACGATTCTTTACGTATTCTACTGCTAACTTTAGTTTTTTAGGTTTAATCAATTCTCGATAAGCTTGGTGGGGATCGGAAGCACCTCGGAGAATTTCTTCCTCATGAAGATCTTCTAAGGTTGCTAAATCGGTCATTCCTGGTTTTACGCTTAAGATTATTTTTCTAATTTTTGTAGGATATGTTTCTACCTCTGAAGGAACTTCCGGTCTCGGTCCAACAAAACTCATTTCTCCCTTTAAAATGTTTATTAATTGGGGTAATTCATCTAAATTATGCTTTCTTAGAAATTTTCCTATTTTCAATAATCTTGGATCATCAGCTGAAGTAGAAGGTCCACCTAAAATCTCAGCATTAGGAACCATGGTTCTAAATTTATAAATTCTAAAAACTTTACCACTCTTTCCTACTCTTTTTCCGCGATAAAAAACGGGACCTGATGATTCTTTTTTTATTAGAAAAGCGATAAGCAAAAATAAGGGTGAAATTAAAACCAACCCAAGGGAAGAAAAAATAATATCAAATAATCTTTTCAGCATACTATTTCTTTGGTTCTGAAAAAATAAATACTACCTTAAAAGCGTATTTCTTTAAAGGAGGGATTTTAAATAGAATTTCGTCTATCTTTTCTAATATTTTTAATAACATTTTACCTCCGGGAAGATTTAAAAATGGGAAAGCAAACCAAGAAATTAAATGAAAATATTTAGTTTCGATTTTATTAAAATATTTTTCAGCTTCCTTTAAATATTTCATCCGAAAAATATGACTCACTGCCCAATTTGTCCTTTTTCCGGTTAATTTATTAATTTTCCTTTTAAGGTTGGTAAATGGATTGTGACCGAAGGTCTCGATACCTAAAAGAGAACCATTTGGTTTTAAAACTCTGACTATTTCAGGATAAGCTTTTTTTAAATCTAAAGAAGAAAAAGTGCCGCCATCAAAAATAATATCAAAATAATTTGCCGGGAAATCCATTTTTTCACAATCCATTTTTAAAAACTCTACTTTCCCCTCCAGTCCTTCTCTTTTTATTCTTTCTCTGGCAATTTCTAAAGATTTCTCTGATAAATCAATTCCCACAACTTTCTTAGCTCCTGCCCTTATTAAAAAAATAGAATGGACCCCATTTCCACAACCATAATCTAAAACTTCTTTGTTTTTAACGTATTTCTCTAAAATTTTGTAAGTAAAATTATAACAAGAAAGAAGAGTTGGCTTAAAACCCTCGAAATCAGTCTGCCATTCTTTTTCTGAATATTCTTTTAACCACTCTTCGGCTTTTTTATCGTAGTATTCTATTTCTTTTTGTTTTCTTTCTTCAATCATTTTGAAAAAATTTTTACTAATCCCCATAAAGAACCAAAACCATAGCCGAAGTGACGGCAGAAAAAAGCAATTGGCATTAGAAAGAATAATTTGAAATTTTTTTCTTGAAAGGCAATTTGAACAGAGAAAAATAAAGAAAATAAAAAATAAAACCAAATACTCAAAGGCAAAGTCAAAACAAAAATTAAAGGAATATAATGCCTTAATTTGAAGGGTAATTTAACAAATTTGAGGGGCAAAATCGCCCAAACGCCATCTCTAAAATTATGCTTGAAAAAATCTCTTAAATTATCTTTGGGATAATAGTAAGAAATAATGTCCGGTGCTAAAAGAATTTTTCCACCGGCTCTTTTCAGTCTTAGATTAAATTCCATATCCTGACTTCTCTTTAATTTTTCATTAAACAATCCAATTTTCTCAAAAACCTCTCTTTTATAACAGCCACCAAAAACAGTATCTACTTCTCTCGGTTCTTTTATACCAATTCTAAAATGAGAACCGCCGGCTCCAAAAGAATGGGAAAGAGAAATAGCAATAGCTTTTGCACAAAGAGTATTTTTACTCGGCAACACTTTCATCACCCCGCCAACATTATCAGCATTGTATTCTTCAAGGTATTTAACGCATTTTGAAACATAATCTTTTTCGTAAATGGCGTGGGCTCCCATTAGCATTATAACTTCACCTCTTGCTTTCTTAGTTCCAATATTAAAAGCAAATGGGGTAAATTTCCTCGGATTATCAAATAATTGAATTTGGGATTTGGGATTTGTAATTTGGAATTTTTTAATAATATCTCTTGTCCTATCTTTGCTCATTCCATCAACAACCAAAATCTCAATTTTATCTTTTGGATAGTTGTTAGAAATTATAGACTCAAGACATTTTCCAATATATCTCTCTTCATTCCGACAGGGTATTAATATTGAAATATAAGGCAAATTAGTCTCTGAGTAGTTTCTCATAAATCTTTACTAATTTTTTACCTTCTTCTTCCCAGATAAATTTATCCCGGCAATTTAAAGTATTTTTTTTCTTTTTCTCGATGTCTTCTTTAGAAATTTTTTCTACCAATTGCCTTAATGATTTTTTATCAACAGAAACTTTCCAGCCACAATTGTTTTCATCTACAATCTTTGCCATTTCCGGAAAATTACTAACAATAATCGGTATTCCACTTAAAATATATTCAAAAATTTTATTTGGCAAAGAATAAAAATAGCTTAAACAAATATTTTCTGCCAGATGTACTCCAACATCGGTACCGGCTGTATAATCTATGACTTCTTCTGGTTTTACTGCTGGGGAAAAATGGATGTTGGAAAACTTTTTTTCATATTCTTTAATTTCATTTTCCAACCCCCCATAACCCATAAAAACAATGTGTTTTTTAGGATTAAGTTTTGAAAAAACGCTTAATAAAATTTCAGTTCCCCTTCCTTCACCTAAAACTCCTTGATTTATAAATAGTATTTCGTCTTCTTTAATATTAAATTTTCTCTTTAAAATATTATTCTGTTTAATTTTTTGTCGGCGGGGGAAATTTTTAACAACATAAACTTTCTTTAAATTGTATTTATTTTTATACCACTCAGCTATTGAATCACTCACCACAATAATACTATCTACATAATTTATTAAAATTCTCTCAATTATTTTTGATGGTATTTTTCTTATTTTTGACACACCTGCTCCTTCAGTTTCTAATTCGTGAGCGTCATAAACTACTTTTGACTTTTTAAATATTTTAAACAGTATCCCCAAAGGTAAAACCGGCAGAGAATGGCAGGTAACCAAACTAATCTTTTCTTTTCTTAAACCAATAAGAATTTTTGACATCCACTCGAGGTACTTAAAAATTCGCCAAAAACCATAATCAGGCAATCCTCCGATTTTAAAAGGAATTAACCATACTGTTCTTTTTTTGTCTAAGTGTTCAAATTCTTTAAAATCTTTCCCTCCCATCCCAATAATAAAAATTTTATCTACTAAGCCAGAATCACCAATACTTTTAGTTTCTTTTAAAATACGACTTTCATGCCTGATATTTGATGGATAGATATGAATATTTATTTTCTTAAACTCTTTCACTTTTAATTACTATTAGTGATTATTCTCTTAACCATTTTTATAAGGAAATTATCTTTTTGGAAAAAGAAACTATTATTAGGAAAATCCTTATAGCTTCTAATAGGTAATCGCATTATCCTTTCAAATTCTTCTTCAGAAAGCCCGAGCTTCTCTAATACTAATGTTTTATCGTTTTCCATCATATTTTTGTCAGAATAGGGTTCTTTTTTTACTTCCTCTAAAGCCTCTTCCCTAGTTATTTGGCCAGAATTAATAAGGGTAGACAAATGGGCTTTTCTTTTATCAATTTTAAATTTTCTGGGCAGAATATAATATTGGAAAAATCTTGTATAGATGGACTCTGCGTGCTTTCCACCGTAGTCCTGCCAACCTAATTCTCTCTTAAGGATTTCTTTAGCCTCTTCTCGGTTATAAGAGATATAATTTAAAATAGGAATATATTTTATTCCCTTAATGAATGTGTAATATAACCAATGCCAAAGACTCATTTGAGGAAAATTTTTCAATTTAACTTTACCGAATTTCTTGTGAATAGCTCTAAGGTGTTTCAAATCTTTGGAATCGTAGCCCCAGCTTTTTGGCATTATGGCTTCAGTAACAATATTCCCTCCATGAATAATGTATTTTATTCCTCTTTCAGAAGCTAATTGATATAGAAAAGCTAAAATGGCATGATCGGTTGGTATCTCAGCGTTAGAAATAGATGCTTTCAAAAAAGCAACTTGTAAATCTTTAAATTCTTCAGGGTCTACTTTATATTCAATTAATTCTAAGTTTAATTTCTTGACCAGATTTCTAACATTTTCTTTGGCTATATCAGTATCCCAACCATTATCAAAACTTACAGCTAAAGGTGTTAAGCCGTGCTTTTTTAATAAATAAGCTGCCATCGAACTGTCGGTACCGCCTGATACTCCAATCAAACATTTTCCACCTGCTTTCTTTATCTTTTTAATCAGTTCCTTCAATTCTTCGGGACTCTTTAATTCGTTCTTTGCTCTCTCTTCATACATCTTACAGTAATTACAAACTCCTTTTTCATCAAAAGTAATCTCAGGATCAGAAGTGTCCATAATACATCTTGTACAAACTTGGTAATTTCTTTTCATGTTTTTATTTACTTTTTAATATTTGATAGAAATCTTTATAAAATTTAAAGTCAGACCTTTGGATAAAAATACACTTAAGTATTGAGTTGCCAGAAATTCTACTATAAATTATTGAAGAACCTATCAAGGAAGTAATATAGGCTACAGTTGAGGCTAAAGCAGCGCCGGAAATTCCCCATTTCGGAATTAATATAATATTCAAAATAATATTTATAAACACCACCGCTGTTCCTATGTAAACATTAAGTATTGGTTTTCCTCTTCCGGCTAAATCATTACCAAATATACGAGCTGTACTTAAGGCAACAATGCCCGGAAGCAATATTTGGAGAGGACGAATACTATTAAGATAGACTTCGGAAAAAAATATTATAACTAACCAATGGCTTAGAAAATAAAGAATGACCGCCCCTATTGCAGTTATTAGAAAAACATTACGACTAACAACAGGTGTAAATTCTTTAAGACTTTTTTCGTCTTCTTCAGAACAAACCCTAGGGAACAAAGCTGTGCAGGCAGAATTTGATATCATCCAGAGCCGCTCAACAATACCAACAGACACCGCGTAATAACCTACAGCTAATGGATTTAAAAACATATTTATCAAAAGTATATCTACCCGGTAATTTAAAAAACCTAAAATATTGGCAATATGATTTTTTAATCCGTAAGAAAAAGTTTCTTTTACATAATCTCTAGTAATTCTGTATTTTTCGAATAATTTCCCTTTTATTTTTTTAAGATATCTATAAATCAAAATAGCAATAAAGATACCAGCAAAAATATGAGCAGTCAAAGCACCGATTACTTCCAGACGAAATAAAAATAATGCCATTAAAACTAATAGAAAAAGAAACAGGCGATTTCCTAAAAAAGCCAAATTAAATTTTATGATCTCTTGCAGACCCCGTAAAACATTTCCTAAATAATCCATAATTAAGGTTACGGGAATTAATAAAAGAGCTAAAAATAAATAATAATAAGGGACTTCCTCGAGAAATATGTCATGAAAAATAATAACTAACGCTAACCCTACCAAAACAGCTAAAATACTGATAAAAGATACCAAAATAAAATTATTTCTGAAAATTTCTTTGAAATCATATCTTTTCTTCCCAATATTATAAATAGTAGCAGAATCAATTCCTAAATTTCCGAAATTAACAACTAAAGTTGCCACCAATATACAAAGCGTGTAAATTCCGTTCTTCTCCGGGCCGAGCACTCTGGCTATTATAATCATTGCTCCCACCCCTAAAGCAAAAGCTATTATTTGAGTAATAAAGGTGTGGGAAGTGTCTTTTATAAACTTTCCCATCTTTATTTAAATTTCTTCTAAATTTTCCTGAGCATCAGTAATAAACTGTAGGACTGTTTCTTTGGTTCTAGCTGAAGATAAACATTTTGTCATAACATCTGGAGGAATAGTCAGAATATGAGCCCTACTTCTTGACCATAGCTCCACATTTTCAGGACTTCTAACTGAACCCACTATCAACTCTATTCCTTGATATCCGTGGAAATCTAACCATCCTCTTACGTCTTTTAGAACCTTTGCTGCCTGTTCAACACCATGTTCTTCAGAAATTCGTCCAGCAAATATACTCACAAAAGAAAATTTCGGTTTCTGACTGGCTTGTTCATAAGCAGATTTTAACGCCCTGGCAGCTAAAATTGCCTGGTTAAAGGTGGTCATAGCCGTAACATTTATCGATACCCCTTCTTTAGCTAACTGATGAACGGCTAGCAAAAGAGAGTTTCCTTCCCTATCAGTAATAGTCACTTTAACAACAATATTTTCTGCCCACTTGCTGTATTCTCTTGCCTGTGCAATTACTTCTTCTAATTTATCTGAAGTAACCTCTACACTTACGGGTCGAGGATAAATCAATTTGGCAATTTCCACTGTTCTTTCTTTTATTGCTGGCACTCCCCCTTTGACTCCACATTTTAAACAAATTGTTGGATTAGTCGTCACCCCATCACAAAGTCCCCAGGAAAGATATTTTTTGATCTCATCTAAATCAGCTGAATCAATAAATATTTTCATATTAGTTTTGTTTTAGAATAATTTTTGAAGCTTCCTTAAGGCTTCTAACAATATAGTCAGGTTTAACATTTACCCTCTGAATTGGGCTGTTATAATCGACCTTTTTACTAAAAATCAAAATAGTTTTGCAACCTGCGGTTTGACCAGCTTTAATATCGTTTAAACCATCTCCCACCATCCAAGAAATTCTAGGACTAATCTTAAATTTCTTAATTGCTTTAAAGAGTAAACCTGGTTTAGGTTTTCGGCAGTTGCAATTCTTTAAATATTTCTTCAGAACTACTTGTTCTGGATCGGGATGATGGAGACAATAATAAACTCCATCTAAAACAGCTCCTTTTTTAATCAATCTCTCTTTCATTATTTTTGTTATTCTATTTAATTCCTCAATGCTAAATTTTTTTCTGGCAACATCCGGCTGATTTGAAACAATAACCACTAAGAAACCATTTTCTTTAAACTTTTTAATTATTTCAGCTACGCCTGGCAGCAATCTAAACTCTTTTAAAGAACTGGGAGCATTATATTTCCCGTATTTTTTATTGAAAATAACCCGATTTATTACTCCGTCTCTATCAAGAAATATCGCTTTTTTCATTTATAATTTCAGCTATTAAATTAACAATTAAATGATCGAGGACCATTTGAAAGTCTTCAGTATGGGCTGTTCTTCTTTTTTCATTAATCTCAGGAACCAAGACATAGGCATTTGATTTTTGAGCAGTAGCTCCGGTATCTTTACCCACCACTCCTACAATTTTTGAACCTTTTTCTCTGGCATAATCTATCGCCAAAACTAAATTCCTTGAAACTGTTTCTGTACCACCGCCAACAGAATAAACAAAAAGACAATCTTTTTTATTTAAATTATGCATCTCCAGCTGCCTTTTGAAAACTGAATCCCAACCTTCATCATTAACCAAAGCAGTTAGGAGAGCCGGGTTGTCTGAAAGACAAATAGTGGGAATGCCGGCAATTTTATTAAAATCATTGGCAGCGTGTGAACCGGTAGCC